>CALLWY010000148.1 GCA_938015865.1 uncultured Planctomicrobium sp. | reverse complement strand
TTTCGGATCGTCTTCGGCGATTGAACAGGCCCCATTGAATCCGGAAGACCCGCAACCAGCAAAGATCTTCGTTGGAGCAGGACTGGTCAGTTTTCCCTACAAGGACCGGGAGACCAACAAGACCCGGACCATGTACATGGCCAGCCCAGGTCAGGATGTCGTCCTGACGACCATCAAGGCGGGTCAGCCACAACCGGCCGCCTTCCGTGCGACGATCGTGGATGTCTTCAAGAGCGGGATGAGCGAATACGACTCCAACCTCGTCTTCTGCAATCTGGAAGAACTTCAATATGTGCGTGGAATGCTCTCCGGCCCGGACCCGACCAACCCGCACAAGGATCTGAACTGGAAAGATGGGGCAATCACAACGCTTCAAATCAAGCTCAAGAACTTTGACGATGCACCGGAAGTTGTCCGGCGACTCAGCCAGGGGCTGGGGGGATACAAGTATCAGGTCCGGACCTGGGAACAGAAACAGGGACCACTTCTGGAAGCAGTGGCTGTTGAATCGGCCATCCTGAACGTGTTGCTCTTCCTGATCATTACCGTGGCCGGGTTCGGTATTCTGGCGATCTTCTACATGATCGTTGTCGAGAAGACACGGGATATCGGCATCCTGAAGGCTCTGGGAGCAAGTTCCCAGGGGATCATGACGATCTTCCTCTCCTATGGTCTGTCCCTTGGCATTGTCGGGAGTGGAGCCGGAGTGGCGCTTGGCCTGCTGTTTGTCCACTACATCAATGAGATCGAGGATTTCATTTCGACAGTCACCGGTCACAAGGTCTTCGACGAGTCGATCTACTATTTCCACAAGATTCCGACGGCCGTTCATCCCGTGATGGTCTTCTGGCTGGCCTTGGGCGCGATTGTGATTGCAGTCCTGGCCAGTGTCCTGCCTGCCCGCCGTGCCGCAGCGATGCACCCGGTTCGTGCTCTGCGTTACGAGTAGCCCGGAAGAGAAGAATAGACCAGCTGCGCTGGACCATCTCCCCCGATTCCTTTGTTCTGTGAGCCCCTGAAGTCGAGAAGCTATGTCGCCGATCCTGAGAAGCCCGATGGTCTCCCGGCCCCCTCACCTGTGGGCAAAGGCGGTTGAAAAAGCCTACATGAAGGGAGAACACAAGGTTCCCGTCCTCCGCGGAGTAGATATCTCTGTTGGTCGGGGAGAATTCCTGTCGATTGTCGGCCAGTCCGGCTCCGGGAAAAGCACTCTGATGCACCTGCTGGGACTGCTCGATCAACCCGATCAGGGAGAAGTCTGGCTCGATGGGAACCGGATTGATCAGCTTCCGGTCGCGACGCGAGATGAGCTACGAAACAATGTTTTCGGGTTCGTCTTCCAGTTTTATCATCTTCTGCCCGAACTGAACCTGCTGGAGAATGTCCTGTCTCCATTGATGATCCGCTACTCCATGCTCGAATACTGGCGAAAGAAGCGGGAGTTGCAGGAGCGGGGGAAGGAAATCATCGAAAAAGTCGGTCTGTCGCACCGTTTACGGCACCGACCATCAGAACTTTCCGGTGGAGAGATGCAGCGGGCCGCCATTGCAAGGGCTCTGGCAGCTCAGCCCACTGTCCTGCTGGCGGATGAACCGACCGGGAATCTGGATTCCCGAACAGGAGGCGAGATCATGTCCGTTCTTCACAAGTTGAACGAGACAGAATCGCTGACTATCATCATGGTCACACATGATGATGTGATCGCGAGTCAGGCGGAGCGGATCGTCCGCTTGAGTGAAGGGCGCATTCAGTCTCTGGAAGAGGCAGCTGCCTGAAACTTCGTCAAAACCGGCGCACGATTTCTGGAATCCGAAACAAATCTGAAATTCAAATGCACCAACCAAGAGGATGTGTGTCATTTGAATTTGGCGTTTGTTTCGGATTTTTTGTTTGAACCAGGTGGACCCATTCCATGTCTCAACTCATTTATCTCGACGGCAAGCTCGTTCCCAAAGAACAGGCAGTCATCAGCGTTTATGACCATGGACTCCTGTACGGGGATGGAATCTTCGAAGGGATTCGCGTCTACTCCGGGAAGGTGTTCCGCCATAAGGACCATATTGACCGGCTGTACGAAAGTGCCCGCGCCATCCGTCTTGAGATCCCGCTGACTCCCGAGCAGATGACCAAGGCAGTGGAAGAAACCGTCGCTGCCAACCAGCTCAAGGATGGCTATGTCCGTCTGGTGGTGACCCGCGGCTCCGGGTCACTGGGACTCGATATTCGAAAGACCAGCAACCCGATCGTCATTATCATCGCAGACACCATCACCCTGTACCCCGAAGAGATGTACGAAAAGGGGATGGCAATCATCACCGCAAGCACGATCCGAAATCATCCCGGCGCTCTCAGCCCGCGCATCAAGTCGCTGAACTACCTGAACAACATTCTGGCCAAGATCGAAGGGACCGATGCCGGTTGTGCCGAAGCCCTCATGCTTAATCATGTCGGGCAGGTCGCAGAATGCACCGGCGACAACATCTTCATCGTCAAGAATGGGGTGTTGAAGACCCCGCCGACCGACGCTGGAATCCTCGATGGAGTGACCCGCAAGGTGGTCATCGAACTGGCCCGGGAAGCGGGAATTCCCGTCGAGGAAACGGCCCTGGTGCGTCACGATATTTTCATCGCAGATGAGTGCTTCCTGACCGGGACAGCAGCGGAAGTGATTCCCGTCACCAAGCTGGATGGTCGTCCCATCGGAAGTGGAAGCCCCGGCCCGATTACGAAGCAGCTCCGCGCCCGCTTCCAGGAGTACGTCCGGGAATAATCTCCTTTCGACGCGCTCCTGCAGCGTCAACTCATCGGAACGCAGATCGCGCCAGTCATAGCAATGGCAGTGGTCTACGGTTCTCTTCTCTCGGCAAAACAGACGATTCGGTGTTCGGGCCGCTGACAGAAAATCTCGTGAGCGGCCCGTTCTTCGAATACGTTCCCGTGGACCGAACCTGTTACAATGCATCGGCTATTGAAGCAGGGCGATGTCTCCTGCTTTGACGGCAATTGTCGGCGGGTGTCTGGAGTCGCCCCCGATTTGCAGGTTCAGTATGTGGAAGACCGATCGCTCATGCCGCGAGACTTTGCAACAGAAAGCCTGGCTTACGACCCGATTCATGGATACATCCCTTTTGTGGCCCGGGCGGGACTCCCGAACGATGAAGTCTCGGAACAGGAGCTGATTGATCATCCCTGGGTGCAGCGGATGAGGCATATTCATCAGCTGCAAACCGCATGGTGGGTCTTTCCGAGTGCCGAACACCGACGGTTTCAGCACATTCTCGGGGCGATGCATCTGGCCTCCCGCGTCGTCAACGAGTGGTACGACTCTCTGAAAGAGGTCTGCCCCAATTGCCCTTCCAAGCCGTACGTCGAAAGCACCGCTCGCATCGCTGCCCTCCTGCACGATGTGGGACACGGACCATTCGGGCACTTCTTTGATGACCACTACCTCGACCAGTTCGGAGTGACCCACGAAGACATCGGCGGAGTCATTATTGAACGGGTTCTCGGGAACCTCATTCGGGGAATTCGCCGTAATCCGAACGGAAAGCTGCAACCGCTGGAAGAGCTCGACCCCCGCCAGATTGCGTGGCTGATCCGGCGACCGAAGACCACGGAAACGGGACACCCGAGCTGGCTCCAGAAGTTGCGATCGCTCTTCAGCGGCATCTATACCGTTGACAATATGGACTTCGTCCTGCGTGACGCCTACATGACAGGGTTCAATACGAAGGCCTTTGATGTCTCCCGATTGATTCACTACAGCTTCTTCACGGAACAGGGGCTCACCATGCACCTGCGTGGGCTCCCCTCCCTGATTCACTTCATCGAGACTCGTGCGAATCTGTTCCGGATGGTCTACTTCCATCGGACCGTCCGGGCGCTGGATATCGCCATCGAAGAAATCTTCCCGCAGACGATGAAGCATCTGTTTCAAGGGAACCCGATCGATCATCTGGACGATTATCTTTACTTCACGGAATCCTCGTTCCTCGTCGATGTGCAGCGGTGGACCCGGTCCGACAATGCCGAACTCCGTGAGTTGGGGAATAAATGGGACGCCATTCTTTCCCGGCAGACCGGATGGAAGATGTCCTGTGAGCGGACCGTCAATTTTCATTCCGCAGCGGGTGAGCGGATGACCATTTTTTCCGAGCCGGAGCTGGTCCTGCGGCGGGTCAGGGAACGACTCCCGGCAGAGATCCGGGAGATCCCGCTCAACATCGACGTCGCCAAGCATTATCACCGTCCCAGTACGCGGCTCCCTTCGGCGGGACAGAATTTTCTGTTCGATCCCGGCAGCGGCATCCATGAACTTCACGATGATGAACTGTTCCGGCAGATTCCCGTCAGCTTTCTGATCTTCCGCATCTACTGCCAGACCCATGACTACGATGCGGAACTGAATGCTGCCCTGAATTCCGTTCTCGGGGATGCCATGGACGCTCGAACCAATATGTAACCGTCCAAAGAAAAATCCCGTTCTGCCAGGGAGTGTTCTCCTCAGCAAAACGGGAGCGTGTTCAACGGGGCGATTCGCTTGCTATGGCAACTCGCGAATGCGCAAGTTGCGGAATTCTGCGGGGGCACCTTCCGATTCCAGACACATGTATCCGGTGGCTGGGACAGCATTGCTCCCCCCGGAAACCTCTTCCCCGTTCACCCAGAGACGGACTTCACCATTGATCGCGCGAACGTAGTAGTGATTCCATTCAGGGGATGGCTTGGTGAGTTCCTTGCGAGGGAAGCTGCGGGTTCCGTTCGCTGAGCGAGGCTCGAAGCAGTCCAGTTTGGACGTCCCGACCGGGAATACATCTCCATGACTGGTGAACCAGTCCGACTTCTTTCCCTTCTCTTTCTCCCATCGCTCCGCGTATCCCAGATCGAGAATCTGGACTTCAATCCCCCCTTTCGGAAGCTGATTGGGCTTAAGATCAACGAAAGCCTCATCAGGAGCCCACAGAAAGATCCCTGAGTTTCCGGCATACTCGAGGTGTCGCCATTCCACCACCAGTTCCAGATTCGTCACTTTCTTTTTCGTGCGAATGACTCCGACGGGCCTCCCGGTCGTCCGGATGATTCCATCTTTCTCCGACCAGGTATCGGGGTCACAGTTGACGTGTTCGAAATCGTCCAGCGTCATCGCCCGCCATCCGGGACCTTGACCGTCTATGAACGCTTTTTTCAGCGATGAATCCTCTTCTGCCCGACAGATTCCGACAGACAGAACGAGTGCCAGTCCGGCACAAATCATGGAGAAACGGGTCATAACACTCACTTCGTTCGGGGAACAGGCCACATGCCTTTCAGGGACACCGCTGCGATCATGTCTGGAGTCCGGCCACAACAGAAACGGGGACCACAGACAACAACTTCTGTCGATTATCGGCGTTCATTATCCCGACTGATGGGGACGCCGATCATTTCACCGTTGTACACCTGCGTATCGTTCACATATCCCTGGAATTCAAAGTGAGCCATGCGTTTCACTTTGTATTTGGTCACGCGGGCGAGGATGATCAACCTGCAGTTCGGGTAGACTGGCGCGCGGAAGCGAACATTGGTCATTCCGCCAAAGCCCAGATAGTCCCCAGCCTGGAGGATGTCGTATTTGCGGGCATAAAATCCGGCCAGCTGGGCAGCCGCTTCACACAGCATGACTCCCGGCATCAGCGGGAATCCGGGCATGTGACCTTTGATCCAGAATTCGTCGTCGGTCACTTCCTTGAAGCCAATCAGCCCGTGATTTGCAGTGTCGACGTAGACAATCCCTGAGAGTTGTTCCATTTCATGACGCTGGGGGTTGACCTTGCGAATGTCATCCAGCGTGAAAAGTGGCTTGTCGTAGTTGAATTGCTTGTAGTCGTAGATCGGTTCCGCGGGCATCGGCTCAATTCCAATGATGTCTGTGTTCTCGTCGCGCATTCGATCGCGCAACAGGTGCATAATGCAAATGTTCCGCCAACGCTGCAACCCGCAGTTGTTCGTCTCTTTCCTCAGAACGAAGAAAGTCTGCGGGAATGACTCGGGATCGATTGCATCTGTCTGAAGAATGCCCCATTTTCAAGGAAAAATTTCTTTGCGACATCCGCTTTCGGAACGACAAAAAGACAATTGGTGAAATCGTCTCCCGATCCCCAAAGAGTCCTGATATGATTTCCGCGATTAAAAGGAAAGAAACATGGGATCTCAAGACTCAGGGCCATTACCGTTTCCTGCGGTTTCGCGACGGGGGTTTCTGGCAGCAGGAGGAGCCGGAGTCGTGGGGCTTTCATTGAAAGAGGCGCTGGCTGGCCGAAGCACCTCCAGCGGAAGTGTCATTCAGATCGTTCTCAGCGGGGGCGCGAGCCATCTTGAGACCTTCGACCCCAAACCGCACGCCCCCAGAGAAATTCGCGGCCCGTTACACTCCATTGCCACCCGATTGCCCGGCGTCCGGTTCTCGGAGTGCCTTCCCCGTCTTGCGGAACGGGCAGATGAGCTGGTGATTCTCAGGTCTCTTTATCATGATGCTGCCCCAATTCATGCGACCGGTCTCCAGATGCTTCTAACTGGAGGGCTGGTCCGGAAGGGGTTCACTCCTCCTCACATCGGGTTTATTGTCCAGCATCTGCTCCAGGATCGCCGCAACATTCCCGCTGTCGTGGAACTTGGAGGAGCGATCGGAGCAACGGGGACGCATGCCAGCTCAGGTGAGTCGAGTGGTCTTCTGGCGAACGGCGACGATCGTCCTCCCCTGCTTCTCGATGAAGAAGGGATGTTTCAGCGATACAGAAAGCGATTTGATTTCTCGCAGGCTCACCGCCGGATCCGTGATGAGTATGGCGAGACCCGTTTTGGTGAACTCTTCTGGAGAGCCGTCCGGCTAATCGAATCCGGCGTTCGATATGTCCCGGTCAACACCTTCAATCATCTGGAAGGGGAACTGACCTGGGATGCCCATGCCTGCCCGCAGGCGGGCCCGGCCACCATTTTCGATTATGGCAACACACTCGGCCCTGCGTTTGACCGTGCCCTGTCAGCAATGTTGAGTGAGCTGCAGACGTCGGGCCTGATTCAAAAGACTCTGGTCGTGGTAGCAGGAGAAATGGGGCGATCTCCACGGATCAACGAACGGGGAGGACGTGACCACTGGACTCAGGCCTGGTCCGGGATTCTCGCAGGGGGAATGCTCCGCACGGGGCAGGTCATTGGGGAAACCGACGAACACGGAGAATCGATCCTGAATTCCCCTCTCAGCATCGCCCAGCTTCCGGCATTGATCCTCGAATATCTCGGGATTCCTCCGGGGACAGAAATTGCACTCCAGAACGGGACCTGCTTCCAGACTCCTCAGGCCCCGGCCCTGTTCTCCTGATTCTCACCCCCCAGCTGTGGGAGGGGCCAGCGTGCAGGCAAACTCGAGTCGGACACAGGTCTGCCCTTCAACGCTCACTTTCGCTTTGAGAAAGTACGCATTGGCGAGCCGTTCTGTGAGTTCGACTTCAAGGTCGATGGTCTGTCCGGGGGTGACCATCTTTCGAAACTGCACCTGATTGAGACGAGTCACCACAGGAACCAGTCCCGGTTCGGGAGGAAACCGGTGAGCAATCAGCACCGCCCCCGCCTGAAATGCCGCTTCACACTGGAGGACACCGGGGAGAACAGGAAACGCCGGGTAATGCCCCTGAAAGACATCCAGATCAGGGGAGATGTATTTCCTTGCTTTCAATGAGTTCTCACCCAACTCCGTCACCGCGTCCAGCCACAAAAACGGGGGACGATGCGGAATAAGATTCTGAATTTGTTCCACGGTCAGAACGGCAGGGGAATCAGCAGCCATGGGGCCTCTTCAAATCAACAAACTCTGTGCTATGGAGTGAACAGCCCCCTCATTAGAGCAGTTTGCTCAGCTCTGTGCAGTGAACTCTTGCGGAAAGCGGACCACTCTCCAAAATCGACACAGGAGAATCGGTGTTTTGTCGGGATTGGCATTCCGATTGTGAACAGCACCTTCTAAATTGCATCCGCTGGGCGTTTCAGGAAAATGCCGGAGACTCTGGATGCCCTGGTGCCGCCATCATTCCCGGGTCAAAAGGCCCCCCTGACCGGAATCGATTGGCGGTGAGCCAGCATCGTTCCAGACTCTGGTCACAGCACGGCATGAGCTGGGATTCAACGATGGAAACCGTCGGGGGACTGTCCGAAACGATGCTCGCCAAGCAGCGGGCCACAATGAGGAGCGGGATGAACTGCACCGTATATGAGTGGCTGGGAGCCCATCCGGTCAATGATGGGAGTTTTACAGGAACCCGCTTCGCCGTCTGGGCACCGAATGCCCGGGAAGTTTGCGTCATCAACGACCGAAACAACTGGACGCATGGGGCATTTTATCTCAACTCCAGTCATGAAGGAGTCTGGTCGGGAACGGTTCCCGATGTTCAACCGGGGGAAACGTATAAATACAGCATTCGCACCCAGTCCGGGGAGCTGATTCAAAAGGCCGACCCAGTTGCTTTCTACGCAGAACTCCCGCCACGGACCGCATCCATTGTCTACGACCTGAGCGGCCATCAGTGGCAGGACCAGGAATGGATGAAACGGCGCCGCGAAACGAACTGGTTTGAGCGCCCCGTCCAGATCTATGAAGTCCATCTTGGCTCATGGAGGCGTCCGACAGACGGTCGAAAGTATCTCAGCTACTGGGAAATGGCCGATGCGCTGATTGAATACTGCTTTGATCTGGGGTTCACTCACCTTCAGCTGATGCCCATTACGGAATATCCGTTTGATGGATCTTGGGGATATCAGTCGACGGGGTATTTCGCTCCGACATCCCGCTACGGAACCCCGCATGACTTCATGATGTTTGTCGACAAATGCCATCAGGCCGGACTCGGAGTGCTGCTCGATTGGGTCCCCGGGCATTTTCCCACGGACCCGCACGGGCTGCATCACTTCGATGGCACAGCCCTGTATGAACATGCCGACCCCCGTCAGGGATTTCATCCCGACTGGAACACGAGCATCTTTAATTATGGACGCTATGAAGTCCGTAACTTCCTGCTGTCCAGTGCCCGGTTCTGGTGTGACCGCTATCACATCGATGGTCTCCGGGTCGATGCGGTCGCTTCCATGCTGTATCTGGACTATTCCCGCAAGCCGGGACAGTGGATTCCCAACGCCTTTGGCGGGCGGGAAAACCTGGAAGCGATCCAGTTCCTTCGGGACATGAACACCATGCTTCATGGCGAGTTTCCGGGCATCCTCACGATTGCGGAGGAATCGACCGCATGGCCGGGGGTCTCCCGACCGGTTTATGACGGCGGACTCGGCTTCACCATGAAATGGGACATGGGCTGGATGAACGACACGCTTCGGTATCTCCGCCGTAGCCCCATTCACCGGAAGCATCATCAGAACGAACTTTCCTTCCGGTCCCTGTACGGATTCACCGAAAATTTCGTTTTGCCATTGTCCCATGATGAAGTGGTCCATGGCAAAAAATCACTGCTTTCCCAGATGCCGGGCGACATGTGGCAGATGTTCGCCAACCTGCGACTGTTGCTTGGGTATCAGGCGGTCATCCCCGGAAAATCACTGTTGTTCATGGGGGGAGAAATTGCCCAGTGGACCGAGTGGAATCACGATGGACAGCTTGACTGGGCCCTTGAAAATGTCGACACCCACGCAGGAATCAAGCGCTACGTGAAAGACCTGAATCACCTTGTTCGCAAACATCCTGCCCTGCATGAACTCGACTGCAGTCAGGATGGGTTTGCCTGGATTCAGGCGGATGATGCCGCCAACAGCGTCTACGCCTTCTGTCGCTTCTCAAAAGAACGCAAGGAGACACTTATCGTCGTCCTGAATATGACTCCTGTCCCGCGAGACGGGTATGGAGTCGGTGTTCCTTACCCCGGGAAATACGACGAGATTTTCAACAGCGATGCCTGGATGTACGGGGGGACCGATGTCGGGAATGGAGGCGGGGCGGAATCGGAGCCAGTCAGTATGCACGGCCACCAGCAACGACTGATTCTCACACTTCCCCCGCTGGGCATGATTATCCTGCGACACGTTCCCGGGTCAGAACCGACAGTAAAGAAGGCCGCCAGCGCCGCCAGTGAGTCATCTCCCGGAAAGGCGAAAAACGGTTCAACGAACATCGTGACGTGATCCTCAGCGCTGGGTGAGAGACGGCCGTTCCTCCATGTGAATCGGCCTCAATGGATCTCTGCGTCAGGACAAACCGGTTGCAAAACCTGAACCGGTTGTGTCATTTGAACCGGAAAGAACCCGATCCCATCTTCAGCAGGCGAATTGACCGACCGACTCATTCAGGCATAGACTGAAGTGAATTCAATCCGGTCATGGTCGAGACGCATCCCTGTAGAGACGAAAGTGGTTCCCATGCTCCGTACAACTCTGACTCGCTTCACGGGGCCCGTCGTTGGGGTTCTGCTGCTGGTTCTTGTGTCGTCTGCAAACGCACAGGTGAGCCGCAAGGAGACATTGCGTGCAGCCGACGGCTTTCCCATCAACATCACCTACTATCCCTTCACGGAATCGAAGGAAAACTCCGGCGCGGTTGCGATGAACGCCCCCGTTGTCATCATGATTCCCGGAGACAACGAGACCCGGTTGATGTGGGACAAGGGATCATCTCCTCGTGATCTGGACCCGCTTCCGGTTCAACTTCAGAAGCGTGGATATGCTGTCATCACGGTTGATCCGCGAAAGCATGGGGAAAGTATTGTGAATGCGGATGACCGGATTCAGGCCAACGATTACGCTGCCATCGCTCTGGCCGATATGGGAGCCATTAAAGATTTCATTTACGCAGAGCATCAGGCTCAGCGACTCAACATGCAGAAGATGGCGCTCATCGGATCGGGAACAGGGGCTGCCGTCGCTGCCAGCTTTGCGGACATCGACTGGAAAAAGCCCCCCTATGATGATGCTCCCACCCTCGCAGAACGAACTCCGCGCGGACAGGACGTCAAAGCCATCATTATGCTCTCCCCGGAAACGACAGCCGGTCGAATCAAGACGACGACCGCTCTGCGCCCATTGCGGGGACCGGCAATCAACCTGGGGCTTCTCATCGTCGTGGGCAAAGATGACTCTGCTGACAAGCGTCAGGCGAAGACGATCCACGACGCCTTTGCCGCCAGTACAAAGGGTGCGAGCGAAAATCCGAGAGTCGAGTTAAGCACGCCGGAACTGAAAGACCGGGGGATCGCGCTTCTGCGTCAGCGTCAGCCCTATACCACGGTCATCAAGTATCTTGATGATCACGTCAAGACGATGAACATCCCCTGGCAGGATCGTCGTAGCCGCCTTGAGCGATAAACGATGCTGCCTTTTCGACTCTCTGTCGAAGCTCCTCCAGAATCTCGCTGACCGTGAGACAGGGGGAGTCGATGACTCTTCTGACCGGAAGCGGAACATCATCCATCCGGTACATCGTCCCTTCGCTCTGAATCCCCGGAAATGCGGCAGCGAAATCGACCCGATTCCTCCCGGGAGGGACTTCAACCTGGGTCGGGTTGAGGAAAATGGTAGGAATCGGCTCTTGGGCACGATGCTCAGAATGCTGGATGAGCGTCGCGAGACTCTCCGCACCGACGACAATACAGCAGTCCACCTCTCCCCGTTCAATCCGCTCGCGAGCGGAAAACTCCCCCGGCTGGTAACGGGGAACCCCTTGCTGGAAATCGACTGCGAGCGGAAAGCCCGTCTGCCACGCGAGGACATTTTCAGCTCCAGACTTCCCGAGCCCCCGCACGACAAATCGAGTGAACTCATTCAGTTCCGCCACCAGCGAGAAGAGTCCCTGCAACGTCAGATGAACAGCCGGATCGGTTGTCAATTCCTCCCCAAAGAGAATGACGCCGTAGCGACAGGATTTCATCCGGCGGACAAGTCCCTGTAACTCTTCGAGAGGGAGAGCCCCCTCCTCGAGCGACGGTGGATTGGGAAGTTCCCCCTCCTTCCGAAGCCAATATCGTAATGCCCCGATTGCTTCCGCTGTCCGCTGCGCGGGCAGTTTGATCACCTGATCCGCCAACGAACCGGACTGGGTCTCCCGGTCATTGATACAGACTATCGTTCGGTCGGATCGGCCGTTCGGAAGGAACTCACTTCCGGGCTGAAGGAATCGCTCGAAAAACCGGGGATGCGTCACTTCCGGGTCAGCCCCCCAAATGATCACCAGATCGGCGCGCTGGCGGATCTCTCCGAGAGTACAGGTGGAGATTCCGGTCTGCTGCATCGCCAGTAGCGACGCCCGCGTGAGCACTCCCTCTCCTGTGTCGATCACTCCCCCCAACGTTTCTGCCAGATGAATCGCAGACCGCTGGTCCTCCGTGGTCGTGAAGTCCATTCCGAAGATTAGCGGCGACCGGCTCGCCAGCAGAAATTCAACCGCCTTCTCAAATGCCGCTTCGACATTTACCGATTCCCCTTCAATCCTCGCCACCGGGAGCGGCGTCGTCCCGATTATTCGAAAGACAGAATCCGCAGTCCGGCACCCACGGGTGACATCAACAATGCGGTTTGCATCGACTTTGACCGTCAGATCGTCGCACAGGCACCCGCACAGGGGACAGGTGATCTCGGAATGGGTCTGCATGAGAAGTTCCCCTCAGGCCTGCCGACAAGACTGATTGTCTCCTGCAGGCCTGATCATTCAACTTTCACGGTAGTCATGACACTGTAACAGGTTGCGAAATATTCCCTAGTCATAAAACGGCAAACAAAGATCAATTTCTCCTGTTGTTTTTCCGAAGACTCGGATGTTCGGCAACTTTTCCAGAGGTAAAATGTGGTCAGGGAAATCCTGATGGATCAAAGAAGCAGCTTCGCGCTGAAATCAAAACAGATGTCCTCGTTTGCCTTTGTTTCCGACTTGCACCTGTTCGCAAGCCGCTCATCTGCCCATACACATTTTGACGCTCTGATTCAGGCGTCCAGACAGTCGGACCGCTGCATTCTAGGAGGAGACATTTTCGACTTCCGGTGGTCGCGGTACCGGACTGCGGAAGCAACTGCAGATGCCGCGATCGGCTGGCTTCAGGAATTTCTGCAAAGCACCGGTGATTGCAAGGTTCACTTCCTTCTGGGCAATCACGATGACCACCCCCTGCTCCACGATCGGCTTCCGGGATTGGCTGCCAATTATCCACGGTTCGACTGGAGCCGGTTTTATTACCGGTTCGGAGATACACTGTTTCTGCACGGAGACGTCGCAGACAAGAAGTCGAGCGCAACAGAACTGGAAGAACAGCGAAACCGATTCAAGCATGGGTCTCGTTCCCTCCTTCACCATCGGCTTTACGACATCGTTGTCCGGACAAATTTGCACCTGCTCCCTCCGACGGCGGCATATCCTAAACGCAAGGTGGCGCGACGCATTCTGAATTACATGAACCTCATCGGTCAGGGGGCAGACGCAGGGGTCCGACACGTCTGTTTCGGACACACGCATCGCCCGGTGGACAACTATCAGCTTGAGGGGATCACCTT
Source organism: uncultured Planctomicrobium sp. (assembly GCA_938015865.1). GTDB lineage: Bacteria > Planctomycetota > Planctomycetia > Planctomycetales > Planctomycetaceae > Planctomicrobium. The sequence goes on along the minus strand of CALLWY010000148.1, from coordinate 26,840 downwards.
CCATAACTGCGGAGCCCCGATCGGATCGGGAAAGTTCCGAATTCTTCAGCGGCGGGCTGAACTGATTGAAAAATCGTGAGGTTTCCGACAAGATTCGGTTCTGGTCCGAGTGATGAAGGGAGCATTCTTCCCGATTCCCCTTTCGAAGATCGTCCCCTTGATCCTGTCTTGTTGAGAGCGTCCGGTGGCATTGAAGATTGTGATGATGGCGACCGGAACGTTTGCTTTGCCGACGTTCCGGCAACTGATCGACTCACAACATGAGGTCGTCGCGCTCGTCACGCAGCCAGACCGGACCGGGAGGGGGCACCACAACCACGTTAATCCCCTGAAGGAACTCGCTCTTCAGAAAGGGATTGAGGTCTTTCAGCCTGTCAAAGCCAACCTTCCCGAGAGCCTTGAACAGCTGCGGAGCTACAACGCGGACCTCTTTGTCGTTGCTGCCTATGGCCAGATTCTTTCTGCGGAACTCCTTTCTATTCCGCGTCTGGGGGCAATCAATCTCCACGGGTCTCTTCTTCCCAAGTACCGCGGAGCAGCGCCGATTCAGTATTCCATCTGGAAAGGAGAAACCCGTACGGGAGTGACGATCTTCCAGATTGAACCCAAACTTGATGCCGGCCCGATTCTGGGGATGCTGGAAACTGAAATCGGCCCGAAAGAGACCAGTGGTCAGCTTCATGATCGTCTGGCGGAACTGTCTGCTCCCTTCGCACTGGACATCATCAATCAGATCGAAGCAGGAACAGTTCAGCGAATTCCGCAAGACTCATCCCTCGTCACTCAATCGCCCCGAATCCGGAAAGAGGAAGGCCAGATCGACTGGGGCCGGACATCTGAGGAAATCGGATGGCATGTCCGGGCAATGCAGCCCTGGCCAGCCCCGTATACGTTTCTGCATCTTCCTGATCGCCCGCCAGTCCGTCTGCTGATACTGGATGTGGATTCCGTCGATGATCGCCCGGATTCAGATGCCCCTGCGGGAACAATCGAAGTTCGAGGAAATGAGCTGCTCGTCCGAACCGGATCGGGAATGATCCGCGTCAACACGCTTCAGCCAGCAGGAAAGCGGGCTATGTCTGCTGCCGATTATCTCCGTGGAACCAACCTCACCCGCGGCAGGTTTGGCCCGGAAACGTCTCCTGTCCCTTCCTCTTGATCCCGACTGCAGAGGCATGGATGTCGGCAGCCGCATACGAAATGGAAAGACCGGGAGATCTTGAAGACCGCATCTCCCAGACGGTCTCCCTCTTGCGCACGATCCGCAATCACTACCCGCAGACTGCGATTGTTCTGGGGAGCGGGCTGGGACAATTCGTTGAATCGATGACGGTTGAGACCTGCATCCCCTATCGCGAACTGACACATTTCCCCTGCTCCACGGCTCCCGGACACGCAGGACGACTGGTCTGCGGAACCATTGCCGACATCCCCATTCTGGCCCTTCAGGGACGGTGCCATCTCTATGAAGGAATCTCCGCTGCCGAGGCAACCTATCCCGTCCGGGTTTTGAAACAACTTGGAGTCAGGCGGCTAATTCTCTCCTGTGCAGCGGGTGGGCTGGCAACAGATCTTGCTGTCGGCGACCTGTTGATTCTTCACGACCAGTTGAACCTGCAACAGAGAAAGACAGAGCTGCTCAACCAGCTCATCTCACCAGCAAGACAGACTCCATATCAGAATGAGGATGTGACGAAACTTGTCGATCTCGCACGCCAACTGAAGATTTCCGCACGCTCCGGAACGTATCTCTCTGTCACCGGACCGAATTATGAAACACGTGCCGAACAGCGGATGCTGAAGAACTTCGGAGATGCGGTCGGAATGTCGATGGTGGCGGAATCGATGACCGCTTTTTCTCTCGGGATACAGGTGCACGGCATCGCGATGATCACAAATCTCTGTCGGCCGGACCATCCCCAACAGACCGATGGGGATCATGTTGTACAGGCTGCGAGGAATGCCGAACCTATGTTCCGCAAGCTCGTCGTCGAATTCCTCCGCGTCATGCACAGCGCAGAATGACTCAGGGACGAATGAGCAACTCTTCCAGCTCGTTCATCCGCAGCGCCATAGCAACCGTCGCGTAGATCCCCAGTCCGACAAGGCACGGAACGAGAAGCTGAATGAGCTTGAACTCAATTGCATCTCCCGAGGGGAGCCATCCCTGAATCAGAAGACACCCGCCAGCCATCAGAACCGTCGCAAAAAGTCCTTTGAACAATGTCTTGAAGATACTGTCCCAATGAAGCGGTCCGACGCGGCGATTCAGGATCATGAGCGTCACACAAACCTGAAACAGACTCGCAAGAACGCTGCTGATTGCCAGTCCCACGCCTCCGACCTTCCAGATCAGAAGCAGATTCAAAAGCAGATTCAACAGGAATGCCTGAAAACCGATTGTCATCGGAGTTCTCCGGTCTCCAGTGGCGTAGAACGCACGATTCAGGATTGCGATTCCAATAAAACACCAGACCCCACAGGCATAGATGGCAATCATTCGTGATGTAAGAACGGTATCTTCCAGATCGAATTTTCCCCGCTCGAAGAGTGCCCGCGTTAGAGGCCAGGCCATGACACACAACCCGGCACTGGCTGGAAGAGCAACTGCAAGCATGATCCGAATTCCCCGCGAAAGATCCCGTTGAAGCAGGTCCGTCGCCCCCGCCTGAGCATGTTGCGTCAATAGTGGGTACAGAACTGTTCCCAGCGCAATCCCGAAGACTCCAAGCGGGAACTGATACAAACGCTGTCCCAGATAAAGGGCACTGGCAGTCCCCGATTCCATCAGAACTGGAAGTCCCAGCGTCTCGCACCAGGCCTGGCCTCCATCGTCTGGCTTTGAAAAACTCCATGCCAGCAGACTGTCGAGAATCGCACTCATCTGAATGATCGACATCCCGACAACCACCGGAAGCATGGCTGAGAAAACATCCTTCACCTGGCGCCAACCATTTCGCCAATGAGGGGACAACCCCAGGTGCTGGCGATGCAGCCCCCAAAGCGGAATCAGGAGCTGGACGAACCCGGCAATCAGTACGCCACCGGCGGAAAACAGTGCGATCGTCGTCAGTTCGCCGACCAACAGACGAGTCACCCCGAGCACCGTCAGCCAGACCACATTCAGGGCGATCGGCACCAGAGCCGGCAGAAGAAATTGCCGCCGGGCATGCAGGGCTGAACAAAACAGGGCCGACAGGCAAATCAGCACGCAATACGGCATCATCACTGCCAGAAGCTGCAGAAGGATGCGAGTGGAGGGAGACAGCTCCAGCAGCCACCACACAATACCGATGGCGACTTCAAATAACAGGAGAATCGCAAGAAGAATCGCGGCACTCGCGATGGCGACAGCCGTCATCATCTCGCGCGCTGCCGAATCTCCTTTCGTCTGTTGCTGGCGGATGTAGATCGGCAGGAATGCGGTACTGAGAGCCCCTTCCCCCAGAAGTTGACGAGCCAGATTCGGAATGCGGAAGGCGACGATAAATGCATCCAGAATGGTGCTCGCCCCGAACACAGAGGTCATCGCGATGTCGCGAAGAAGCCCGAGGATGCGGGACACCACCGTTCCCAGGCTGACCAGGCGCAGACTGGACATCAGCCCGGACGTACGCGAAGCGAGCCCAGACCGCATCTCGGAAGAATCATGTACTGAAGAATCGGCCACCGTCTTCCCGTTCGTTCTTTGGACAGGACGATAACAAATTCTCCAGTGGTCAGCGAATGACCGATTCCCTGATTCACTTGTCAGATATCGATATTGATCGGGCTCTTGTCACCGAACCGGAGCATGTCACGCATCCAGACAAGTTCGACGGTTCCAATTGGACCGGCCCGGTTCTTGGCGACGATCAGGTCCGCTTCCCCCGGACGATCTTCCGGATCATAAGCCTCTGGACGATGCAGAAACATCACGATGTCTGCATCCTGTTCGATCGCTCCACTTTCGCGCAGGTCAGAAAGCTTCGGGCGTTTGTCTTCCCGCTGTTCCACCCCCCGGTTCAACTGCGCGAGTGCGATCACCGGAATGTTCAGATCCTTTGCCAGAAACTTCAATCGCCGGGTGATCGAGGCGATCTGCTGCTCGCGAGGAAGGCTGCGGTCTTCTGATTCAATCAGCTGCAGGTAGTCGATGATGACCAGATCCAGACATTCACGCCGCTTCAGTCGCCGTGCGATCGCAGCAATCTGCGACATCGTCCGACCGGGGATATCGTCGATGAAGATCGGGAAAGTCTTCATTTCATCAGCGGCTTCCGAAAGGGTGTTCTGGTCGAACTCGTCCAGCTCTCCCTTTCGGAGCTTGTGCCCGCTGATCTTCGCATGAATACACAGCAGACGCTCCGCTAACTCAATCTTCGATTGCTCGAGACTGAAGATCAGAACCCCCTTCTTCGCCTTCCCGACCGCAAGTGTGAAGTTACACACCAGAGCGGTCTTCCCCATACTCGGGCGAGCCGCCAGAACGATCAGTTCTGTTGGCTGGAACCCGGAGGTGTACTCATCCAGTCCGTAAAAGCCGGTATGCAGCCCGCTGACGGTATCGTCCTTATCCATCCGCTCAAAGATGCGCTGAAAGGCATCTTCGAGAATGTCGTCGATCGCAATGCTGGAGAAATTCTGCTGGTTCTCCACGATCGAGAAGACGCGGCGCTCTGCCTTTGCGAGAATATCGGAAACCTCTTCGCTGCCGTGGTACGCCTCCTTCAGCGTCTCGGTGCAGGCCTCGATCAGACTCCGCTGCATCCACTTATCGCGAACAATCCGGGCGTAATACTCAGCATGTGCTGCATGGGGAACCGTCGCCATGATCTCGTTGAGATAGGCTGGCCCACCAATCTCGTCCAGATCCCCCAAGCGCTTGAGCTCGTGCGCAAGCGTCACAACGTCAATCGCCCGGACACCTCGCTCATACATACCATGGATGCACTTGAAGATGCGGCGGTGTGCATCCGCATAGAAACATTCCGCGTGAAGATGGCGAATCGCTTCGTCGAAGGCTTCACTCGAAAAAAGAATACTCCCCAGGACGCTCTTTTCTGCATCCAGATCCTGCGGGGGGACTTTTCCCTGAAAATCAAATCCACCCTGACTTGCCATAACATCCTCCGTGAGAACGGCATCAACGACACGGGGGAGTAGAAATGCCGGTCTCTGAACAGACACGCATCCCGCTGGAAGACCAACGGGATGCGTGCTTTTTGATCTCCAACGACGAGGCTGCTTCCTGATGAAAGACAGTCTCCGTCCGAAATCCACCAATTGAGGTCCGCATTAGACCAGCCACCCGGACGGGACTGTGAAAACCAATCCCGCTCCGATGCGAAGCTGACCTTACTACTTGATCGACGCCATCGGCACGACCCAAACCTTGACTTCGGTCGTCACCTGAGGATCCAGTTCCACAGCAACGGTGTACATCCCCAGGCTCTTGATCAGACCTTCGGTCTTGATGTGATGAGTCTCGACCGGGTAATTGGCCTTCTTGAGGGCCTTGCTGATATCGGCAGCGCTGATCGAACCGTACAGGTGACCATCGTCGGTCGCATTGGCTTCGAGAGTCACGCTGTAAGTGCGAATACGGTCCGCCAGAGCCTGAAGTTCCTTGCGTCGAGCAATAGCAAGCTCTTCCTGGCGCTTGCGGTGCCGCTCCACCATCTGCTTATTGGCTTCAGTGGCAATCGTGGCCAGTCCCATTGGAACCAGGTAATTCCGGGCATACCCCGGCTTCACGCGAACGATTTCGCCCTGCTTGCCCAGCGACTCCACGTTCTCAGCCAACAGCAATTCAATCCCGCCCTTGCGATCCTTGGAACGAATTCGCTGTCCCTTTTTGCGTTGTACGACCATCATTCACTCCTGACCCAGGACCAGAGTCCCGGGCAATTTCGCCAGACGTTTGCCGTTCTGACGGGATCTAAAACTGCGATTCAACAAAACTGTCTGGACGACCAATCTCTACAAATCTGTATGCACTTAAAATGGAACGTCGTCGTCAGAAAACCCGGAATCTCCCGACGATCCGTAATCGTCATACGATCCCGAAGACTCCTGAGCAGGGAAACCCCCGCCTCGATTTCCAGACGATCTTCCTCCGCCTCGGGGAGCACCCTCACCGGGGCCGCCTTCACCGCGACTCCCGAGCATGGTCATCTGCTCTCCCACCACGCGGAGCTTGGAACGCTTCTTCCCAGTCTCCTTGTCGTCCCAAGTATCCATCTGCAGCCGGCCTTCAATCAGAACCGGCCGCCCCTTGGCAAGATACTCCCCTGCGACTTCGGCCGTCCGACCGAACAGGGTGACGTCGACAAAGGTGACTTCTTCCCGACGCTCGTTTGATCTCTGGTCGAACCAGGTGCGGTTCACAGCCAGTCCGATTTCAGTAACCGCTGTCCCTCCGGTTGTGTATTTCACTTCCGGATCCCGGGTGAGATTTCCCACCAGGATGACTTTATTGAAACTGGCCATGACTGGTTCTCCAGCTCGATTTCACACTCCGCCTGCCAGCTCTGTCTGCGAGAACCGTGCGGGACGAATTACTCCTGATCCCGTTCGGGGGCACCGACTGGAACAGGCTCCTCTTCACCATGAGCACCGCCCACCGTCAGCTGCTGAATCATCAGATCAAACAGCTTCTGCTCATGTTCGATAATCAGGTGACGAAGCACCAGATCACTGAGCTTACAGATGCGGTTCAGATTCTCAACCTGAGATCCGTCCATCTTGAAATAGACGAGATAGTGAAGTCCCTTCCGGTGACCAGCGATCTCGTAGGCCAGCTTTCCTTCCTGCCAGGGTGCCTTGGCCACGACCTCAGCATTGCAGCGATCCAGGTATTCCTGAATCGTCGCTTCGGTCCCGTTCGGATCCTGGGCATAGCGACCGCTATCCAGCAGGAACATGCACTCATACAGTCGCAGAGCCAATTGACATTCCCCTTCAAACCAAATTGATCAATTTAACTTCGAGGTCCCTACGAACCCGTTGCCGACAGACCGAAGCCGGCACACTTTCATGTTTTCCTGATCAAAGTTCACTCGGCAGCTCCGTCACTGCGATTGAACTTCGTCATTGCGGCCTCGATTCCCTCATTCACCCAGGATTCGACGGCCATCTCCGCACGGTCAATGGCCTGATCCACAACAGGCCGCTCTGACTTCGCGAAGGTTTGCAAAACGTAGTTAACTGTATCCATCCCCTCCCGGGGTCGGCCGATCCCGATCCGCAGACGCGGAAACTCGGTCGTCCCGAGTCGATCAATGATGTTTTGCAGTCCTTTTTGCCCCCCCGCCGAACCCGAAGGTCGAAGGCGGAGACGCCCTACATCCAAATTCAAATCATCACTGATCACCAGAAGGTCTGCGAGCGGAATCTTGAAAAAATCGACAACGCTGCGGACGCTTCGGCCACTGAGATTCATATAGGTTTGCGGAGCGACGAGCAAAACCCGCTCTGTTCCCAATAGAATCTCTGATGTTTCTGCTTCGAAACGGCTTCGCCAGCGTTCGCCAGCGTGCCGCTCCGCGAGAACATTCAAGACGTCAAACCCGACGTTATGACGCGTTCCCGCATATTTCCGTCCGGGATTCCCCAGACCGACAACAACTTTCACTGTTCATGCTCCGACGAATCACTCCCGGTTCACACCCGAGCCTTGGAATCGCCAGGGCACCTTGCTTCTGCTCTGTCTTCAACCACCACTCTACGAGGCAGAAGAAGCAGCAGCCTCAGCTGCAGCACCTTCGGCTGCTGCCGGCTCTTCAGCAACCTTCGGCCGAATCACATGCAGCAGAACCACGTCGGGATCTGTCACAACAGTAATCCCTTCCGGGATATCCTGCAGATCGCGGACATGAACAACATCACCAATGTTCAGGGCACCGATACGGACCTGAATCGTCTCCGGTACCAGCACCGCGAGGCACTCCACTTCGACAGTGTGGTGCGTGATTTCGAGAATCCCGCCAGCGAGAACGCCGGGAGCAGTTCCTCGCAGCTGAAGAGGAACCTGCACTCGAACCCGCTCGTTCATGTCGACGCGGAGAAAGTCCACGTGAATAATGGACTTACTGAACGTGTCCCACTGCACGTCCTTGACCAGCGCCTTTTCTTCCTTGCCGTCCACATCCAGATCGATGATGCGGGCTCCACTTCGAACCAGCCCGGCGATGGCATCACCATCCACAGAAATCGAAACGGAATCCTGCTTGTGCCCGAAAACATTACACGGAACAAGCCCCTGCAAACGCAGGCGACGGGACGATGCGGTTCCGACACTGGTCCGGGTCTTCCCAGAAATCTTGACAATCTGTGACATGGAAACTGCTGTTCTACCCAAATATTGCTGCAACTCTGAACAAACGGCCCCTGGTGATTCTCCTCTCGCTCCCGGGCTGCAGACCGGGAATCCCCAGCCCGACCAACTTGAGCGAGCGACACCAGAAACCACCCTTCAGAACAGAACTAAACTGCCGGAAGGACAGGATTTATGACAATAGCACCTCGTTCAACCGAGCAATCCTGTCGAGGCAGGATGCTGAAGGTTCCCCTTGACTATCGCCGTTTGCCAGGCAAGATCGAGACGGACTTTCTCCCCCCGAGCTGCGGAAAGTCCCGGAGATTAGTCGGTCCGCCATCGGTTTTCAAGACTTCCAGCATTTGATTTTAAGGACCAATTTTATGGCCCTTTCGATTGTCTATACCACCCTGCCGGCGAGAGACGCTGCAGTGACTCTGGCGCGGGACGTAGTGAGCCAGCAATTAGTCGCATGCGCAAACATCATTCCGGGAATGACTTCCGTCTACCGATGGAAGGGAGAACTCGAAGAGTCTGAAGAGGTCATTTTGCTTCTGAAAACCCAGACAGAATTGGTCCCGCAGGTCATGCAGGCCGTCAAATCGCTGCATCCTTATGAGACACCATGCATTCTGTCGTGGAATCTGGACGCTGCCGGAGCAGATTTTGAAAACTGGGTCATCTCCGAAACGGCCGCCAGAATGACCGGGAATTCGCCCTCTTCCGAATTCGAGGTGTGAAACCTTGCCTACAGCAGAGCGGATCGGACTCCTGTCGAGTCATCTGACGGGAACCAGCTGAATGAACAGGGTCAGAAGTCGTACCACAGCCCCCATCCAAACTGCTGTTCATGCACCTTGTAGAAGGAGAATTGCGGACTCCCCCCATCGTAGTAGTACGGACCGGTTCGAAGGAGACCGGCGGCCTGCCCTTCGCCGCGCCAGGCCCAGCCCCCCTGAACATTCAACGATCCGCCAAAATCCAGTTCCTGCTGAAGGTGTCCGTTGATTGCAAAGAAGGGGGCTCCATAAATGCCGGTAGGATAAGCAGGAGCATATTCGATCCCGAACTGGAATTCCCAAGGTTTGGAGACATCCGAGTTGAAGGCCCAGCCGACTTCCCCATACAGGCGAAATTCGGGGATCGGGTAATACGAATAGCCCAGGTAAAGAGAGTCGCGGAGCCAGTTGAGCCGGTCATAGTCCGGATTCTTGAGCAGAAATTCATCTCCGAGATGGGCACTGATGTGATAGAAGCCAAACTTCCAGGCATGTGCCCCTTTTCGATACGTCAGAGGGATGTCATATCGGAACTGAACGGCCTCCACATCCCAATCCGGTGTGGGGTCCTGACGGAGGTTCGCTCCCCCAAGCACGTCCAGCTGAAATCCTTCCGGGGAATCCTGCCGTCCAAATCGAACGAACCCGATGCGGCCTCCGATGAAAGAGTCGACGAATGCCCCCTGATGTCGCTCATTTAAGACCTGAACTGCCAGACGCGGCTCTGGAAGGCTCGCCAGATAGGTATGATACAAGAATCCTTGGGGAAGAAATTTCCAGGTCCAGATGTCCGAGCCATTGAACAGACCGGTCCCCTGCAAATTGTAAACGGGAGCATAAGCCGGGGCCGTTGCAATCCCGTAATCGACCGCAGCCGGAAAATCCGTTGCCCCAATGGTTTCCGGCTCCTGCGGGAACGCAGTCTGTGCCCATAGCATGCTGGAGAGCAGCATCGCCAGCAGAACAGGGAGTTTGAGACGCGGAGTCATTGAAGGGGTCATCAGGAATCAGTTTTCGCACGTTGCTTCGTTGTAATTCGAACGGGCGATTGCAGCGACACGATTCTGCCGGTACGGTCCACCATCCGTGTCAATCAGCGGAAACTGCCGATTCTGTCGGCGAGCTGATTCGTGACCGGAACTCCTGCGAACGATTGATCATGTCTCCTGAATCGCTGATTTCGTATTACGATTACGAGCTCCCTCCAGAGTTAATCGCTCAGTTCCCGGCCGAACAACGGGATGCCTCACGGCTTCTGGTTGTGAACCGGAAATCGGAATCGATCACCCACCATCAGTTCAGGGATCTTCCGCAACTTCTGGCGGAAGGAGATCTGCTGGTCATGAACAATACCCGGGTCGTTCCGGCCCGTTTATTTGGAATCCGCTCCGCAACCGGAGGAAAGTGGGAGGGACTCTTCTTAAAAGAGGAACCTTCAGGACGCTGGCGAATCATCGGGAAGACGCGCGGGACTCTAAAACCGGGAGAACGAATCACCCTCGTCCCTGCGGAGTCGACAGGAATTTCGTCCCCGTCTTCACAGGCAGCAACGGCGAAGCCACAGATTGATTTGCTGCTGGAAGAGAAGCTCGATGGAGGAGAATGGATCGTTCATCCTCAGACCGATCTGCCAGCTGTTCCCGTTCTGGAACAATTCGGAACGATTCCCCTCCCCCATTACATGCAGCGGGAGACTGCTCCAACGGACTGGGAACGCTACCAGACCACCTACGCCCAGAGGCCGGGTGCGGTGGCAGCCCCGACGGCAGGACTGCACTTCACCGACGACATCCTGAAAGAATGCCAAGATCGGAGCATTGGCGCTGCTTATGTCACACTGCATGTCGGACTGGGAACATTTCGTCCCGTGAATGTCGACCATTTGCAGGATCACAAGATGCACCATGAGTGGTGCGAACTTCCCGGATCAACCGTTCGTGCCATCAATGAGACGCGCCAACACCAAGGGCGAGTCATTGCAGTGGGAACGACATCAGTTCGCACGCTTGAGTCTGTCGCCATCCGGGGCCCCTTAACGGAATGGTCGGGATCAACAGACTTGTTCATCCGCCCCCCATTTCAGTTTCAGGTGGTCGATGCCATGATCACCAACTTCCATCTGCCGAAATCGACGCTGCTGGTTCTTGTTTCCACATTCGCAGGACGCGATCTCATCCTGCGGGCTTATCAGGAGGCCATCAGGGAGCGCTACCGCTTCTTCAGCTATGGCGATGCGATGCTGATCCTTTAATTCTGATCCCCAGGAGAGCAACGAATTCGCCTCCAAGATCGGGATAGAGGGCAGCGACTGGGGACCGGGGGCCTGTTCTAAACGAGGCCTTTCCACTTGCGGATGGTCCATTCCAGTGACATGAGTGCGGTAAAGAGAAGCAGAACGCCCCAATTGTCCCAGAGCTGAATCCGGCGATATCGCTTTAATTCACTTGGAATCCCCTCTTCGATCAGGGACCGTAAAAAGTTCCCGAAGTCTTCCGGGGGAACGACAGAGCCGCCGGTCAAATTGGCGAGTTCTTCCATCAACCCGGGATCGGCAGCAGGATTATCGAGTTCAATGTCACGAGCATCGACCACAAACCGGGTCATGGCAGACATCCCGAGGGGAGCCCCATCTTTCGTCGCGGAGACACGGACCCAATAATCTCCCGGCGTCCCTGTCTGGACGAATTCGCTTCGCCCTCCTTCTTCTGTGCGCAGCTGAGCAACAGAGACCACCTGACCTCCGGGGGGGATAACGTCAACCGTGAACTGGGCATCCAGAATCGGCTGACCATTCTGGTCCTGGGCTCCAAATTCAATCGGAACGGTTGCAAAGGGAGAGAAATTCCTCGGTTCAACGCGGGCCCAAACCGGCTGATCCGAATCGAATTCCTTGCGGGCCAGCCAGAGCATCACCTGTTGCCAGAATCGCTGATGTTCGTCGCGAAACCCGCGCAAGTGCCATCGCCAGGTTTCATCAACGCCGATTGCGAGGACTCGCCCCCGCCCTGTGTCAGAAGCAATGATGAGCGGTTCGTTTCGTTCTGATTCCGCGAGGATTTCGACTGCCCCCGACTTCGGCCACAACTTTGTTGCCCCGGAGAGAGACGGAAGACGCCGCCAGACCTGATCGTTTTCGAGCGAAGAGAGCTGCATCAGATATCGGCGTTCCCCATCTCGAGTTGGAAGGACCTTCAACGCCTGTGTGATCTGGTTCCGCGATGGATTGTCTGCCGGCCCCAGTTTTTCAGAAGGGGACATCCGAACGGGGAGCAGCTCTGCCAGTGGGGTCGATGCATACCCGCCTGCCCCGAAGTTTCTGAGCCCGCCAATCATCCCCAGCCCCGCCCCTTCACGGACCCGTTTGGCCAACTCGGGAAGAAGACTCTGGTTTTGAAACTGGAACGCACTCGCGGGGACATCTCCGATCAGATAGACATCATAAGCCCCCGGAGCAAAAAGCTTGGGATCAATGAGCGACTGTTGCCCGCGCTCCCCGGAAAGAATCAACTGAGTATCGAGCTGAATCTTGGCGGTCTGGTTCAGTCTTCGGATGAACGTTGATTCCGTCCGAATGCTGTCGAAGTATGCGACTTTCAGCCCCCCTTTGCGGACGGTGATCAATGTCTCAAGGCGGTTGTTATTGAGCTTCACCTCTCCTTCTTGTGGAACAACCTCACCAGCAATCTTGTAGTCCCCCGGCTGATCCGCAATGAAGCTGAGTTCCACATTCTGTACCACCGAATTCTCACGGGTCCGCAACTCAACGATGGGTCGAGTCTCGGCTGTGATCGGTATGGGCTTCAGTTCTCCTGACTCCCCTGCCCCTTTCCCGGTCCGGTCTTCCATCAGCAATCGGACCGTGACCGGCCGCCCCGCTGCCCCCTGCATTCGTACCGCAAGCCGGACTACAACCAGCTTCTTTTCAAACGTCACCGGTTGACTCAGAAGTAACTCTTCAACCGACAGATCCAGTCCGCTGGTTGAAAGTTCCGAAGTCCCCAGCGTCACCGGATGGATGGCCACCCCTTTTTCTTCCGACAACCGCCGTGCGGCAAGTAACGGATCGAGGTCGTCTTCTCCCCCGGCCCGTTGTGCCCCATCACTCAACAGCAGGACCCCAACAAGTTTGTCTCCTCGCTCAGACTCCCGCAGCTGATCCAGAACTTTTCCGATTGCGGTCATCTGACCATCGGCTTGGTCCGTCGGTTCGCTCACCGGCTTCAGATCTTCGGCGAAGTCAAAGAGCTTCAGTTCAACTTCTTCTCGCAGCTGATTCCAAACCTGCTGATTGTCCTGAAGTATTTTGAGCAATGCCTGCCGCCGGGTGAGGCCTGCGGAGGCATCACGTGTTGTCATACTTCGGCTGCTGTCCATCAGCACAGCAATTTCAGACTGCCGACGATCCGATTCCGCAATCTGAAGCGTGGGGCGGAGCATCGTCACCAGCAAGACGAGTCCCGAAGCCAGACGGAGACCAATCAGAGTCCATCTCCACGAGGGCGAGAGCGATTGAACCCGTGGAGGGTAGGTCAACAGAACCAGCGCAATCATGCTGACCGCAGCCAGCACAATCCACCACCAGTTCCAGACAGGCTCAACAACGAGTTGCATCGCGAGGCAATTCCCTCAGACGGACAGTGAAATCACCTGCTCCAACGCCAGAATAGGAGTTGCCTGCCGCCAAAGAAACAATATCAGAAAATTGTTTCGGTGGAAAATTTCGGCCAAACCCGCTTTGAAAGGGCCCGAAGAATTCAGATTGGGCGACACAACCTGCAACAAAAAAGAGCCGCGCATGACTGATGCGCGGCTCTGGAAGATTGTGCCCGGAAAGGATTACTTCTGGAATGCCTTCAGAGGGACCTTCACGACGGGAAGAGTTGTTGTCTCGTTCGCCTTGATCTTGACGGTCACCTTCTTTTCAATGTTTCCAGCTTTTCCGTTCCAGATCCGGAAGTCATGCTCCCCTTCTGGAAGATTGTCGATGCGGAACTTCCCATCCTTGCCGGTGATGGCAACATAAGGATGATCCGTCACAACCCAGTAAGCGGACATCCAGGGGTGAATGTCGCAGACAATCTTGACCGGATTTCGCTCGACGATGGGCATCTTGACAATCGTTCCATTCTGATCGTTCGGCTGCACAATGAAGTTCTGAGCCGTGTTGGAAAACGGATTTGAATGGAGGTTGTGCGCAATCGAATCACTCGAGATGCACTGAACTTCCTGATCGGTCCGGACATGCAGAACGTGAGGGATGAAGGCACACCCCTTCTGGTCGAAGACGACCTTTGGCTCCTTGCTCTTCTGCAGATCCGGATGAATCGTCTTGGGAGCTTTCTGCATGTAGATCACAACGTTGGCAATCCCTTTTGTCTCGGGATCGATCAGCTGGGACTCTTCAAGGACACCATCGACGGCACAGACTGCTGCGTCCTTAACCGTTGTGTCCCCCTTCTTCACGAGGTACAGCTGTGGTGGCACTTCGCCGTCCAGAACGACTTGTCCTTCCAGCGACCCCCAACCAGCGGCCAGCACCTGCGTACTGAGCCCCAGACACAGTGCCAGGGAAAAAGCAAAGCGAACCATTGAACGATCCCCTCTTCATGCAATTCAGGAAATGCGACTGCCGTGCAGTCATTCTTCAGGAAGGAATGGCCGCAGAACGGACGAACGACAGGCCCCCGCAAAGCAGTACTCCAGTTCATTGCGAACCGGAATACAGCAGCTCCGATGTCCGGGGGCGTGCTTTCGTGCCGGCGTTCATCAATGGATCAGGGCGATCCCATCCCGCGACACTCCCATCCTAAGCAATCTTCAGACGGGGGGCGACCGTATCCGCAGAAATTTTGAACTGAGCCCAGGAACGACTCCCGGAATGGAGCGGTCCGAGAAAATCCCGACTTATTTAAGACAATGAACTAATTGGGCCACCTCAACAGCAACCCATCCGGAACAAATCCGGATCAGGGACCGACAACCCGCAGTTCATTCTTGACATCCCGCACGCCCGGCTCCATACGTGTGAGGATTTCCATTAGCCGACGATCCTCTTCCGTAGCCACCGTTCCGGTCAAAGTGACGACCCCATCCGCGCTGAATTGCGGGACAATTCCGGCCGCTCGAGCCCCGACCCCGGGAAGTTCCATCAGCTCTGTGTGAAAGCTTGCAGGGGTTGTCGCAAGAGTTACAGGAGACGATTCGAAGCCGAGTTGGACCTGAGGACGCATTAACTGACGAACGTTTGTATTCGCGGTGCTGTTCGCGCGGTTCTGGTTGCTCAGATTCTGAAGCTGGGAGAATTGATTTCGTCCCGTCGTCGTCCGCCGCTGTGTGGCATTCTGGTTCGCACCAATGAAACGACCGGCATTATCCCCCCGACCAATGAACCCGCTGGTCCCGATTGTGGCTCCAAGACTTCCATCCCCCGCGTTGAATGCCGGCTGCTGGATCGAACTGGTCCCTGCACCGGTCCCAGAGGTCCCCGTCCTTCCCCCACTCCCTAGGGAACCAGTTCCTGTCGTTCCGGTTCGGGATGTTCCAGATCCGCGACTCGCACTTCCCGCTGAATTGGAGGTACTGGAGAGCGCACCGGAATTCCCGAACAGCGACTGCGCCTGCGCAAACTCCGGAATCGCCATCACCCCCACGGCAAACAGGGACGGAACGATCCAATTCCTGACAAGCTGCTTCGCTATCAACATTTCCGCCTCCACCCGATGGTGATGTCCCGGGATTCCAGTCGTCATTCTCTGCCAGTTTCAACCCCGAATCAATCCGTTCCTCCCGGACTTTTTCGTCAAAACGCCGCCAAAACAGTGATCATTCCGGGAAAAAGGGCCTATTGATGGAGCTGGAGTGGCGAGAACAGGCCACAACAACACCCGATAACTACTTAATCTTCCAGTGGGTGTCTTGTTGTGGGAGGAAGAGGTTCATGTGCCTGACCGGGAGTGGCAGTGTCCTTGCTGGCCGCCCTCGATGATTCAGTGCTTTCATCAGTCGGACCGGGAGTGTCCTCCAAAGGATTCGGAGAATTTCCCTGCGAAGCCGGCTGCCCCTGCGTCAAAGGCCGATCATCTTCAAAGACCTCTGGGGAATGAGTCTCGACGGGATGACCATTGAGCGGGTGCAGCTTTAACCGGACTCGCGTCGTCGGAGGTCCGTTCTCAAACGTCTGCGGCTCTTCTCCGGCAGCGTAGACGGTGCGGGGCCGACCGGATTGTGTCGTCGTGATCTGGGCGATTTCCGTCAGAGTCTGTCTCAGTCGCTTCTTGTCCTCGTTGATGGTGGCTGCCTCCTCTTCCTGACGCTCCGCCCGGACGCTTGCAATGGGGTTCCCACCGTCAGTCTGGGTTGTCAGCGCTGCAGCCTGAAACACTTCCGCCATCATCTGGTTCGGATCGCTCACATGAGTGGCCTGTTCAATGGTCTGATCCGGCTTCCGTGTTGTCGTTCCCGGAAGGATGACCGTTGCCATCTTTGAGTAGACACTCGCCCCTTCTTCTGGAGTAAACCTCACTCGAAGCGTGCATGCAGCGGCATGATTCCCTTTCCGCGTATACGGAATAAAGAGCTGATAGGCAGGTCCGAGATTGGTTTGGGTATAGAAGGCATTGAATGCACCGGAATCGAAGTCAAACTGATGAATTGGCTGCTGTTGCTCCTGAACAGTCCCCTGATCATCAAAAACATAGATCCGGACTTTGCCGTTCACTTTGACAGGCGACTTTTCACCCATCGCAAAAAACAGGAGCTGACCGGCAAACCCGCGACAGGGAAGCCCATCCAGTCCCGTCCCTTCGCCGGGTTGCCAGACTCCGATGATTTCCACGACGGGATGCTCTGCGTCTGCAACGACGACTTTCTGCAATCCCACTGTGTTCATAAGCTGGCAGCCGGATGTCATCATCACGATGACGGCAAGGATGCCCATTGCAAAACGATTCGAGATGCCAAGCATGGAGGAGTTTCCTGTCCGCACAACAGGGGTGATTTCGATCATTGAACTGTTGAACCTCCCAGACGAGTCACCGCGGCACCTTTTTCTTCAATCGCGCGAGCCCCCGAAGCCGGATTGATGGTGTTAGGGGCGGGAGGAGGAGGGAGAGGAGTCCCTTCCTGATTCATTCGCGGGGCGGGAAGATTCGGGGAGGGATAGGTTTCGACCGGGGGAAGTGCATCGAGAGGATAGGTCATGTCTGCCGGGACTCCGAAGATCGGACCATGGACCGACTCCACATCGTCCTGGAAGAAGTGCAATCGCCCTGCTTCAATCTGTTTAATCTGTTCCATATCCGCATCGTTATGAACAATCCGCGGTGTCAGGAAGATGAGCAATTCTGTTCGGCGATAATCAACGGAGTCATACCGGAAGATCTTCCCGAGAAGCGGGAGATCTCCCAGATAAGGAACCTTACGCTCTTCGATCTGATCGTTCTTGGTAATCATCCCCCCGACGACAATGGTTTGCCCATCGGGAACCTTGATCGTTGTCCGGGCAGTGGTAATGTCCTTGACCGGGGAGTAAATGGTCCCTCCCTGTCCATCGGTGAAGATGGGAACCCCGCCACCCAGGTTCGGGTACGCACTCTTTTCGGCGGCGACTTCCATCACAATCTGCCCTTCCGGACTAATCCGGGGACTGACGGTCAGAATGATCCCCGCAGCGTCTCGCAGCACGTTCGTCTGTGACAGTCCGTTCGTCGTCACAGTGACTCCATCAGGGACCGGAACCACCTGACCAACCTGAATCTGTGCCTGCTGATTGTCCAGAGCAATGATCTGAGGTCGACTGAGAACGCGCAGCGTCCGCCGGGCCGCCAGAGCACGAATCAGAACGCTCACAGCATCCGAGCTGGCAGAGAGAACAAGTCCGCCATACCCAAGATCATTGTTCGTTCGCCCGAGAGCGAAATTGCTGAGCCCTTGCGTCCCGACAATTCCGTTTGTCGCAGGGTTGCTGTTGTTGGACCCTAGTGGCTGATTATTGAAGTTGAATCCCGGTGAAGCCGACTGCGAGATCACATTCGTGGTGGTGACCTGTGGCTGACCTTGAGGAGTTGTTGTGGTGGTCGTCGTCACCAGATCGTCGATCACGCTTCGGGCAAACAACACGGGATCCTGGAATCCGAGTTCGACTCCGAATTCATCGGTATTATCCAGAACCACTTCCACCAACATCGCCTGAATGACGACCTGAGCAGGCTCCGCATCCAGTCGACGGGCAATCTCTTCGAGTTGCTTGAAGTATGTCGGGGTGGCACTGATCAGGAGGCTGTTTGTCACCGGCTCAGCCGTGACGATAATTTCCTGTTCCAGCAACTGGCTGGTGCTGATCCGATCCGGATCGATGGTGGCCAGCTCACGCTGGGCAGCAAGAAATTCATTGATCGCCGCAGCCACATCCGCCACAGGGCTGTTTCGAAGTTTGATCACGGTCGTCTGGCGATTCCGTGAATTGTTGGAGTCGAGCTTATAGAGAATTCCTTCAACAATTCTCAGTGCATCAGCCCCTCCAATCGCAACAACGCTGTTGGTCCGGGAGTCGGTCGAAAACCGAAGCGGGATCAGATGACTGCCGGAGCCCTGTGCCCCGATAATCTCCATTCCCAGCGTATTCGACTGACCGGACTGGAAGCCCTGCCCTGTCGACTGGGTATTGAACAGCTCGTTCAGTAGTGCCACCGCATTGACTGCGTCGGCGTTCTTCAGGGGGAAGATCTTGATCTCCGCAACCGCATCACTGGGGCGGTCGAGCATGCGAATCAACTCTTCCACCAAAGGCATGCTCTGTTCAGATGCTGTGACCAGGACGCTGTTTGTCCGTGGGTCCGCATTGAACCGGATGTCGTTCAGAAGACCGGAGCGGATCAGTTCCTCTCCACCTTCCGTCAGGAACTCCAGGACAGTCGCGCGGGCGGTCTGGTTCGCAGGATTCGTTCCAACCTGTTGCTGTTGAATCTGTCCTCCCGTACCCGGGGTCGCCATCATCCGGGGTGGATTCAGCACACTTTGAATCGCATTGTTCAGAAACGCCGCCAGATCTTCCGCAGAGGCACTCTTCAGCGGAAAGATTCGCATCCGGCTTGTCGCAGCGGCCTGATCGTTGTCCAACCCCTTGATAAATTCAGCAATCTCCGACATGTCGCGCGGGTTCGCCTGTACAACGACGCTGTTGGTTCGAGGATCAGCTGCCACTTTCAATCGTGTCCCCAGACCAACGGGCGGCTGGGTATAGAACGACGTCAGCATTTCGACCACAGACTGGGCGACCGCATGCTTAAGCCGGAAAATCTGGACTTCGTGGGTCGGATCAATCTCCTGATCCAGTTCCTCTGCCAGCTCCAGAACGGACTTGATTGCATTGGAGTTTGCAAGCACCAGAACTGCATTGGGCACCACAACGGGCACAACCCGCACAGCGACCTGTGACTGCTGGGCATTGTTGGAGCGAAGCTCCGTCATTCGTGCATAAACATCGTTCAGCAACTGGGCCATCGACTGTGAATCGACATACCGCAGTCGCAACAGGTGAATCTCAGGCAGGCTCCCGACAGCCATTTGCTCAATGGCCCTGATCACCTCCATGACCGATTCGACGTCTTTCTCATTCCCTCGAAGGATCAGCAGGTCGAGATCGTTCAGTGCTTCGATCGCCACGTCCCCCTTCAGGTTTCCAAGCAATGCAGGAAGCCCTCGCTGGGGAACATCAGCAGGCTCTGTTCCAGCTGCCGGAGGTACGGGCGCGGGCTCTGCTCCCGTATCCGCAGCATCACCGGGTTTCTCCAGGACAGGAGTCGCCCCGGATGCGGATTCTTCCCGGACCTGAGCAATCAGTGAAAGCGGTTGCTCCAGTCGCCGTCCCGTCTCGGCGGTCTTTCCGTTTCCAGCCATCAGCCGGGGAAGGGAATCCTTCTCCAGTGGGTTGAGGTCGATCCTGTTGATCAGTTGCTTCAAGCCTGCCTGAACCGGTTCGGTCGCCGTCACGACAAGCTCATTATTGGTTGTGTCAATTTCCATCGTGAAGAGGGGAACCTTGGCGGATGCAGCCTCTTCAGCAAAATGATCAACCACGAATGCCGGAAGCCCGTTTGGTCCTGCCGACTCCAGTCTTGAACGGTCCTTGAACGTCTGATGAATCTGCTTGGCAATATCCAGTGCGGGGCGCGCCGATGGACGAATCTTCACGGAGGAGACAGGAGCTGACGCCGCCTCAGCAGGGACTTCGTGACTGGCCTGCTGAATCATTCCAGTCCCTCTGCTCCCTTCAGCAGCACCACCGGCCTGCACCGGAGTGCTGACGTCGGTGGAACGAGACTGGTCGGAACGAACCTCATGACGCTGATACTCGGGGTTTTTCCGCTTGATCGAAACCACTTCCAGTTGTTCACCGTTTTCAACCAGGCGGAATCCAACCTTCTCGAGATCCCGATTCAGGATGCGAACTGCATCTTCCCGGCTGTGACGCGCGATGTCAGCACGGGTGAAATGTCCGGGAGGGGTTTCCGGCATCACGAGGATGGAGTTGGTGTCATCTGCAACTTGCTGAAGGACCTCGCCCCAAGGCTTTCGAAGAAAGTTCAGCCGGCAGTTCGCTGCGGCGGCTTGCCTGTTTGCAGCTCCGGTCGTTTTCCCCTGCGTCTCCCCCGCGAGCAGAGACGGCGGGCAGGGACAGACAATCGGGCCAAGCGCCAGTAAGGCCATCACGCGACTGATTTTCATCCAGCGAACGCGATTCATAGAAGCCAACGCTTTCACGACTTGTTGAGTGAATTCCCGTCCCGTGTGGTTGGAAGGGAAGACAGGAAGGGTGTTTTGATGCCCCTGCTTGTCCGCGGGGAAATGATGTGACCTGTCAGGAACCGGATGCGATCCCATTCAGGCGGCAACAGGCGGGGATACTTCAATGGAAAGGAGTGGTGGTCCGACTCAATGACCTGAGAGCAAGTTTTGCACTTGTATCACAGGCGCACCAATCGGGGAGACTGGCGGAGTCGCCCCGCTAGGTGTCCCGTTTCTTCTAATTTTTTGCTAGAGGATGTATCCGAATTCGGGAAACTTGAGAGATTTTCAGGCGATTTCCAGTAATCAGCAGGCGAAATCTGCCGAACCTCGCCCCATCGGGAGCACCCCGGTGGCTGGGAAACAACCCTCGAAGTCAACACAGTCTCTTCCGGTCGTCCCTTCTCCGATGGCACCATTTGGTTTTCTCTCTTACCCCAATCCCAGCTTGCCTCGGCCCAGCTCAGGGGGCATTGACCACCCCTGAAAAGGGACTTTCCACCTTCTTCCGTACGAAATTTGTCGAAAAACAGAGAATCACTCTCGCCTTGCATCACAACCGGCGATATAGTCCCACGAGAGGTCAACATCCTCACGGTTTGATGCATGAACAATGCTCATGAACCTGAGGATGCAGAGGGGTTACGAAGCAATTAGTGACTTCACCCTGACCAGAGTGGCTCTCGAGTCTCATTCCGCAGAACGCCCCTGCAGGATGAATTGAGTTTGGGCCAGA
Source organism: uncultured Planctomicrobium sp. (assembly GCA_938015865.1). Taxonomy (GTDB): domain Bacteria; phylum Planctomycetota; class Planctomycetia; order Planctomycetales; family Planctomycetaceae; genus Planctomicrobium. Next base: position 5,242 of record CALLWY010000148.1, on the reverse strand, counting down.
GGAATTTGTAGGAAAAAGTCAGTTGCGGATTTTGTCTGAGAGACCTCTTTTGTCTCTCCCGCTCTTCAGCTTCAGTTTTCTTTGCGTGGTGATCTTTCTTTTCGAAGGGTTCGGCCCGCACCATTCTTTTAAGAGCCTGCCCGGTTCGACTGGCGACAGCACAGCTGCAACTGTCTCCCCGGAACCCATTGAACATCAGGTCCTGCACAAACATCGCCCGAAGGAATCACTTCGGCCGGATCTCATCGCAGTCTGCTGCGATGGAGCATTTTCCCAGAAGAGATCAAGCCTTACGGTTGATCATTGCCGCGGGAAAGTTACATTAACAAACACTGATGCAACAGCAGTTGCCATCAGAACAAACCAGTGCCCTGTTCGTCGCGTCAGTTCTTCAGCAGAAGGAGATCGACCGTGTGATTTCTACACCGGCGAATCAGGACCAGTTCAGCCAGAAATCATGATCGGGTCGACATCCTGTTGACCTGATTTTCAGAAGCCATCGTCAGTCAGTAGATCGCTGACTGACATGGGGCAGATCCAAATTCAGATACAGAAGGAATTTTGATCTGTCACGAGCAGAGAGGGATCCAGCTCTGCCGCACGTCCGACGAACGGAACGTGGGCAAGACCTGTTCCCTCAAACACCACACTATGCCGGAAGATGGACCGGAGTCGCTGGGTGTCCACCGATCGCTCGCAGGCAACGCGAGCCGAATCGACAGGATCCTGCCGGAGGCCGGAAGTTCAGCAACGTCAGTTTTGTGGCCCACTGCTCCAAATCCTTTCCAGAGGGTCTTTTGCGTTGAAAGGCGGATGGGAAGGAAGGATTTTTTTTAGAGGAACGCAGCAATGCCACAGGGTAAAATCAAGAAACTGACCGACAAAGGCTTTGGCTTCATCGAAGGCGATCGGGGCGACCTGTTCTTTCACCACTCCTCGGTGAAGGGGACCAGCTACGACAACCTGTATGAAGGCCAGACGGTCGAATATACTGTTGGACAGGGGAAAAAAGGCCCCTGTGCAAATGACGTTCAGGTTGTAAACTGATTGAATCACGAAGGGAATTGGGCCGAGCCGATATTGATTCTGTTCGGCCCATCCCTTCATTTTCTCAACTCTAACTAAAGGAGACCAAACATCAGACGGCCTCAACCCGTTGCCCGCACGCAGTCCAATCTGCCACGAATGAATGAGCGAATCCGTATCAGCCCCATCCGAGTGGTGAGTGCTGAGGGAGAAATGCTCGGAGAAATGGAAACCTCTGTCGCCCTGCAGATGGCGATGGATGCCGGCCTGGACCTTGTCGAAGTCAGTCCTGACTCCAAGCCTCCTGTCTGCCGCATCATGGACTTTGGTAAAGCCCAGTATGAGAAACAACGCAAGTCCGTTGGTCCCAAGCAGCACAAGAGTCAGCTGAAGCAGATTCGCCTGGGAGCCAAAACAGGACCGCACGACATTCAGGTCAAAGTCGACAAGGCCCGCGAATTTCTCGCCCGTAAAGACAAAGTCAAAGTCAATGTTGTCTTCCGAGGACGGGAAAATGCTCACCACGACCGGGGACGTGATCTCCTTCAGGAGATCATCAACATGCTCTCGGATGTCGCCACTGTGGAACAACCCCCACGGATGGAAAGTGGACGTGCCATGTCGATGCTCCTGATGCCCGCAGGATCGAAATCATCCAGCGGGAAGCAAAGCCAGTGAGCTATCTCAGGTGGAGACCTGGTTTGGCCTGCTAACGTAGAGAAGAGGCCAAACTCGTCTCCGATGGTCTTTCGGCCAGTGAAATCAAACGACCTGATCCCGTACGAGGATCAGGTCGTTTTGCGTTTCAGCGGACCTCAATAATCAGACCAGCTGCTCGCTTCAGAACAGATTTGCCCGACTAAAACTCTCCCAACACTTCCCCATCAGCCCTGTCTGCCAGGTGGCTCAACGTCTGTCCGTTTACGTTTTCGCTGATGAACCGGACAGAACCATCCGCAAGAACAAACTGTGCTCCCCCCGTATGAAAGGAGCTGTACGCGGAGGGATTCGTCCCGAAAATCCGGAACTCTGTACTGGCATTCAACGCCGTCTGGGCGCAGAGGTACCCCGAGTTCCACGGAGTTCCGATCCAGAGTCCCCCCCGATAATCGACGCCCCCAATTGTCCCGTACGCGACCTCACCCAGCAGGACAGTATTACTCAGGCCGTCTGTCACATCCCGAACCCGTATGGAGCTGTTTGCGGAGAAAATCCCGGTTCCGGAACTCGTATAATTTCCCCAGTCGTACCCCGCGTTTGGAATCGAGGCAATTGTTGCGATATTTCGGGCACCATAACACGCCAGATAGTTCGACGTTCCATGATCCCATCGGTTTGTTGAAGAGTTAATGTGTGAGCCGACGTCTGACGGGCAACGATAGGTCGCAATTTTTGTCTGTGAGAGAGGCTGCATGTTCGACACTCGGGCCTCAAATGTGTTTGTATCAATCTTTTGATACAGAGTTGTCTGATCGATCATTGGAAGAATCATCACTCCCCAGCCCCATCCAGGCATTCCAAAGCCAACTCGGCCCGTCGCAATGGACGCCTCGTTCGCATGGCGCCCGATAAACCCTGGGGGGAAAGTGCGTGACATTTCATGGTAATTCGCAAGAGCCAGCCCCATCTGCTTGAGATTGTTCTTGCAGGAACTTCGGCGCGCCGCTTCCCGGGCTTGCTGAACAGCGGGGAGCAGTAATGCAATCAGAACCGCAATAATGGCGATCACGACCAGCAGCTCAATTAATGTAAACGCATTTCTCGTTCTCACGTTCTGAACCATTAACATTCGAAGACTCCTCGCAACATATGAAAGAATTGCTTCTACGCTCTTGTGGTCGCCGCTGGTCACTCGAGAGCATCAGGTTCAAGCCTGCTGAACGTAGGTTTGTCCGGGAGTCCCTTCAATGACTGTTTTTGCAGACCGGCTAACCCTTTTCCTATATGCGCCGACCTTGAATACAACACGAAAACACCACCAAAATTTTCTTGAATCTCGACCGGGGTCTGATAACACTGGGCTCACACATTGAAGGACTACTAAGCCTTCTTCATTTAATAAGCCTATACGTTCTGGGCTTGGCAAACGCTCTTCAACAATCGACACACAGGCAAATTACATGAGCCCGTCTCTTCACCGGAATCAGCCCCCCTCCCGGTGGCTTTGGAGGGCCTGCATCGCTCTCGTGCTAACCAGCGGATGTGGAGAAAGCCCCCGTCTCGAGTGACCGGCACGGTCACGATGGATGGGAAGCCGCTTGCTAATACATTTGTTGTGTTTGAGACGAACAGCGGTCGTTCCTCCGTGGGAAAAACCGATGAGCGGGGGCGATACGAGTTGCGATACAACTCACAGCTGATGGGAGCTGAACTGGGAGAGTACGTCGTCCGTTTTCGTGACGCGTCATCGAGTGATGACAGCGGAAACGCAAAAAAGAAAATCATTCCCAAACAGTACGACGAGGAATCCAACATCCTCCAGAAAGTCGCTCCGGGAAATAATGTTCTGAATTTTGAACTGACCAGCAAATGAAGAGGGGAGCACTACCAGGTTGGCTCTCATGGACACTGGACTCAGAGAACCGACCGGATGCCTGACTCCTCTGTGCTACCAGTTCGTTGAGCCTCTCGATTCATCGCCAAGAAGCTGACAAACAGGCAGAATCTGCCTTCCTGCTAACTGGATGCGAGTTTTCGCAACCAACGGGCGTGCTGCAGCAACCTGAGTCAGGGGACGAAGTTAGCGTCATAAATCCCGTCAGGTCGCCGGAGTCCCTGTCCATCTTTACCTTGTGTCGGCTTCGACTGTTCTGGTAAGAGGCTCCGATTCAATCAGCGTCTTTGCGCCCCTCATGTCACAATCTTTCACAGAAAGAGGGGCCGGGTGTTCGCGTGTCACCCCGACACAACACCGCTAGCCGCCTGTTGTTCCCGGAGCAGCCATGTCTTCTTCCCCCAGGCACAAGAAATCGTTCCTGAGCAAACTCGACGTCTCGATGCTCGCTGGAGCCACGTTGACCGTTGCCTATTACATGGTCATGTCCCTTCCGGGATTCAAGGATTCTACACTGGCTCATTACACGACAGAGCATGCCGTCGAATATGTCATCGTCGCGCTGTTCCTCTGGGGGCTGTGTGATATTGCGCTGCGATTGTGTGGCTTTCCCATCGAATTCATGGCTCTGCGCCGCCCCTGGTTACCTCCGAAGCAGGGACGCGAACCGGTGACTCAGGCAAAAGTGCTGCTGGACGAACTCCATCAGCGGCCTCAATGGCAACTCGCTTCCCGTGCAGGTCAGCGCCTGACCAGCGGACTTCAGTTCGTCATTGATGAAGGGACTGCCCGGGACTTCCGGGACCACCTGCAGTTCCTTGCAGAAGCTGATGACGATCGAACCCACGCCAATTACACGCTCACCCGGTTCATCGCGGGAGTCACACCCATTCTGGGATTTTTGGGGACAGTGGTTCACTTCGGTTCAGCCCTGAGCGGAATCTCCTTTGATCAGATGAGCGCCCGTTTGCCGATCATCGTCGCGGAGATGGGAACGGCCTTTAACACGACGACCGTCGCGCTGGCAGCTTCCATGTCCATGATGTTTGCCGTCTTCATTTGTGAACGGATCGAAAAGGGGCTGATTCACTCCATCGATCACCTCGCAAATCGTGACCTGCTGAATCGATTTGAAGACCATGATGCGGAGATCATTCCGTTCGTGGGTGCACTTCAGTCCGCAAGCCAACAGGCACTGCGGACCATTGAAGTGACTCTCCAGCAGCAGATTGTCCAATGGTCGGAGGCACTGGAGAAACTCTTTGCGAAGTTCGAAGAGCGCCAGGCCCTCGAGACGCGGGGATGGGAATCAGCACTCCTGTCGCTGCAGCAACGACAGGAAGCCAATGAAGCAGCACATGATGAGCGGATTCTCAAGATGCTCGAAGCAGTGGAATCCGCACAGAAACAGCATGTGGATCGCCTGCAGTCCACTCTGGATCGTGTCGCCCGAATCGGGCAGGAAGTCGGGAGCCTGACAGAGACACTCCAGGCCGTCGCCCGCGGTGAAGGGCAGTTGTCGGAACTTCAGGGAACACTGGCCAACAATCTGCGTCTCATCCGCGAGACACAACAACTGGACGAAGCGATGCATGGCCTGACAGCAGCCATTCACCTGTTAACAGCCCGACACGGGAAATTGGGGACTCCTCCAGACAGCGC
>CALLWY010000147.1 GCA_938015865.1 uncultured Planctomicrobium sp. | reverse complement strand
GAGATTCCTGAGCGCGACCGTCCCCCCGAGGATGCCCAGTCACTCTTCCGATCAGAGAGAACCCACACCGGGATCTGATGTGGTGGGTCCCGGAAGTTTAGACAGACGGTGTGCGACGTAGATCATGATGCCGGCGTGAACCCCAATCGCTGTTGCGAGTCCGAGGAGATGCTCCTGCCATCCAGCGTCGGCACCGACCTTGATGAGACACCAGCCTCCTACTGGCAGAAACAGTAAAAGAGCCGTCACGACTCCGGGGTTGTATTCCCGCCGAATCAGAGTCGTCATCACATGAGCAAACGCATTGACAACGGCAAGGTACGCAGCCACCAGCCCTGCATTCGGCCCCAATGTCCACGCTAGGTAGAGTGCCGCAAGATCAATTCCCCAGACCCCAATGGAATTGATCCAGAAGGTAGCTGCCGGCGTCAGTGCCTCCCGGCCCCGGCCGAGTGTTCGATTGATGTACTTCCGAAAGCGATCACCCGTGTGTTCTTCCCATTGATGAAGCATATACACGGGAAGCTGAATGAAGATCAGCGCCATATCCGCCCCGGCGGATGATGCCAGAAGTGGTGTCAACGCGAAGAGAAAGACTGAGGAAAATAAAGTCGCAGCGGGCCACTGCCATTCACGTACAAGCCAGTTCCACATCATGCACCCCAGAACCAGAAATCCGGTGATCAAGTGTAGTCCTTCTGCTTCGAGTACGTCACCAGTTCAGAATGTGTCGACGAACGGAGTGACGAGAACCTCCCCCATTAAAAAGAAAGACGCCTGCGATCCGCCCCCCCTGGGATCGCAGGCATCATGATGAACCACTGAACCTTCCGACAGAAACTCGTCCCTCCTGCATGAGCAGAGAGAGGAACCCGCATCATTTCACCGGTGAACCGGCGTTATGGACAATGGTCCCGATGCGTTCGCCCTGAACAGCACGGAGGATGTTCCCTTCCTTATTGAAGTCGAAGACCATAATCGGGATGTCATGTTCCATACAGTGATGAATGGCGGTGGCATCCATCACCTGAAGGTTCTGCTTCAGGGTGTCCTGAAATGTAATGGTGGAATACCGGACCGCGTGCGGGTTCTTTGCAGGGTCTTCGGAATAAACGCCGTCCACCTTGGTCGCTTTCATCAGGATATCAGCACCGATTTCACGTGCACGAAGAGCTGCTGCGGTGTCCGTCGTGACGAATGGGCTTCCTGTTCCGGCAGCCAGAATGACGACCCGTCCTTTCTCCAGATGACGGACACACCGTCGGCGGATAAAGGGTTCTGCAACACCTTCCATTCGGATCGCAGATTGCACGCGGGTGGGAACCCCTTCGTTCTCAAGCGCATCCTGCAAAGCGAGTGCATTGATGACGGTCGCCAGCATTCCCATGTAGTGTGCGGTCGACTGGTGAATGGCGGCACTGACCTGCGAGAACTGTTTGCCGCGAAGGATGTTGCCCCCCCCGCAGACGATCGCGAGCTGGACTCCCAGTTCAGCAACGTCCTTGATTTGTTTGGAAATGCGGGTCACTTCCATCATGCTGATCCCTCCTTCCCGTTCGGCGCAGAAGCTTTCGCCGCTCAGTTTGAGGACAACACGCTGGTATGCAGGGCCGGATGCGTTCTTGGTCATGTTGTTTCCGAAGGGACTGCCCGAATGGAGGGCAAACAAGTGAAACGGAGAAGGAACATCGGGCAGGGTCGCCTAGACGATTGGCCCGGAGTTGTCTTCAACCTTGATATCGGTAATGGCCTCATCTGGCAACGATGTTCGACAGTCACGAACGGTTTTCGGAAGCCAGTCTGAAGTCCGTTTGAATCAGATCCAAAATGAACATGAATCAGACACAGTTCTGGTCATCGGCAGATGTCTCCTCTTAAATTGAATGAGTTCTACCGACGCTATTTTCCTCCCGTCCCCAGAAAACTGAAGAGCCGGCGTTTGCGTTTCTCGGGCACCTCTTCTTCCTGCACTTCTGAGGTTGTCCCCGAGTCCAACTGGGAGGCCAGCTGTTGAATGGCCCGAGTAATCTTGGCTTTAGGAAACTCCGTCACCAGAGGAACCCCATTGTTTCTGGATTCCACCATGACTGCATATTCGTTGGGGATCTGGAAATAAACTTCGCGGCCAATCGTTTCCAATGCTTTCCCGAGGCTGATCTGGGTATCCCCCAGTCCGACACGATTGACAATCACGCGAATCTTTTCTCCCAGTCCCTGTTCGTCAAGGAACTGATTGATTCGGACAACATTTCGCAGGCAGGGGAGATCGAGCTGTGTCACCACCAGAATATGATTGGAGATCTCCATTGCCGCCCTGTCCAGAGCGGAGTACGACTTGCTGACATCAATAATCAGATGAGTGAAGGTTGCTTTCAGCAATGCAATGACCCGCTGAAGCTGATCCGGGGTCATCGGGGAATTCGCTTCCATGTGAACAGGACGCGGCAACAGGAATGCCCCGCAGGGATGCTGGGTCAGCGAGCGTTTAAGCATTGTAAAATCGAGCCGCCCGATGTTATCTGCCACATCCTGAATCGTGTAATCAGGGATGATATCAAGCCAGACATCGGCGTCGCCAAGAGAGAGATCCAGATCGATAATGGCGACGCTGTTTTCCGGGTTCGCAGCCAAAGCGCATCCGAGGTTGACCGCCAGTGACGTACACCCCACGCCCCCACCCGTTCCGGCGACGGTTGTCACCACGGTGCTGCGAGAGCGTCCATGCTTGCCGCCCGCGGCACTCTGAATTCGGTCGAGAGCAGCAAGGAAATCATCCAGATTCAGCGGCGAGCTGAGAAACTCTTTTGCTCCATTTCTCATCGCCTGCAGGATGAGAGCCCCTTCCTGCGAACGGCTAACCACAAGAACCTGACACTGAGGAACTTCCCGCGTGATCTCCGCAACCAGAGACAGACCACGCTGGGGATCAGTATCAAGAGTAATGATCGCAATATGGGGAAGTGTCTGGGTGACGATATCGGCAAAAAATTCGTAGCGGGAGCATTCGGCTTCCAGCCAGACAGAGTCAATCCCCAACAGCAGATTCTTGATGGAATTGCGTGACGAATCGTTTGGATCGACGATAGCCAGGCGAAACACGTTACTCATTACAAACTCCAATGTGTCCGTCAGGACTCAGCATCAGCAACCTGATCTTTGATGGTCGAGTGAACCTCCGGAATGTCTTACTTCTCACTCGAGGAGGAAGGGGAGCCTTTGGGGGGAATCAGGCCGGGGAGACTGCGGGCATCGAAGATGCTCGAGCGTGGGCGAGATTCGTTATTACGGACCGGGTTGGACGTACCTGATGCCTGCTGAATTCCAGAGTTGCTGGATTTCTGGACGGTGATGGTTTCATGGCTTGCTTTCACCGTTTCACTCCTCTCCGGAAGGGACGAGGATTGAAACGGATTGATGACGGTGGTTCGCCCACCCGGTTCAATCAAACCGGAATCCGGTTTGATGTCCGACGATTTGCTCGCTGTCTGGATGCGACTTCCGGAAGTCTCCTTTGCCCCCAGGTACGGCGGAACAGAAGTCGGTTCGCATGCCTCGGTTGCTGGCCCCGTTGGATAGATCATCTGCGCTGCTGGTGGGCAGTCGGGACAATCCGGTCCAAAGTTCGGTACCTCCAGATTTCCATCCAGGTACAACTCCCGATCGACCGGAACAGCCGAGTTCAAACCAGGACCTCCGGCCGGAACCTGATGTGGAGACATCGGGGAAACCATCTGTGGAGTGACCAGGATCACCAACTCGGTCTCTCCTACAGTATAGCTCTTCTTGCTGAACGCGGCTCCGATCCAGGGAAGTTCCCCAAGAAATGGAACCTTCTGGGTCGTACCGAGATTTCGCGTGGAGATGAGTCCCCCAATCATGAGAGTCTCGCCGAACCGCATTTCCACCTGAGTATTGACGCTGCGGCTGGTGATTCCGGGAACGACCAGTCCGTTAATGGAGACGGAATTGCTGAAGTCGCGTTCGCTCACCTCGGGGGCAAGGTCAAGTCGCAGTCGTCCTTCACCGAGCACGATCGGGACCGCCTCAAGGCGAACACCGAATTCCCGCCATTGAATACTCAGGTTTCCAAACGATTGCGGAACGAGGACTGGAAATTCTCCTCCCGAATGCACCGTGGCGGGACGACCGCTGGTCGTTACGAGAATCGGCTCTGCGAGAATCTTTGCGAGTGACTCTTGCTGCAGGGCATGCAGGAATCCCTGAAAAATGTTGTTGTTTCCTGTGATGGCGAACTGGATTTCCGAGTTCGGCAGTGAGCTGGGAAGGATTGACGGTCGTGGAGGACCTCCAAAGGGGAGGAACCCCGTCGGGGAAAGAGACTCTAGCGGAGCAATCGTTCCAATCCCGTTTTGAACGTAATACTGCTGGCCCGTCATCAGGAAATTGAATCCCAGCTCCCGGAGTTTTCCTCGCTGGACCTCCATCACCTTGACATGCAGCTGGACCTGCGTTGGCCCAGCAACGGTCAGCTGGGGGTGGACGATTTCGTAAAACTGTTCCGCAATCGCCATGATCTGCGGAATCTGGGCCGGTTCCGTCACCCATCCACGTAGGACGACACCATCACGAACCCCGACAACATCGATCGCGGAGTCTGGGAACAGTCTCTGCAGATACGCCTGAAGTTCGCGTGTATCCGGTTCGACAAACACATCGACAACGTGAATGTTGTCAAATTCATCAATGAGCTTGACTGTTGTGACTCCCGGGGATTCCGCATGCAGGCGGATTCGATGAGGCGACAAGGCTTTGACGGTCAGCTTCTGCTCGTCAAAACCGTCGACAATCTTGATGCGGTTCGCAAGCTCCAGGACGCGGGTATCAAGATTCCGGAGCGTGATCTTGGAGTTTGCTCCGACGACCTGAAAAACCTGTTCTCCAGGCTGAACGTTCGCAGAGGCGGCCGAGGAAGTCGTACTCGCGGGAGAGCTACTTGGGGTCTGGGGGGCAGGGGTCGGAGGAGGTTCTGTTTTTGTACGCGCTGCCGGAGCTGCCGGCTCCGTTGAAGGAGTCTTCAGCAACGGCTCGACATCCGGAGGAGGTAATTGTGCATGTGCCGCATAACTCGACCAACCAAGGGTCGCGGCCAACACAACACCACTCAGCCGGGTCGATATGCTGCGATTTGGAACCTGACGCATCCGTGCACCTTTAATCCCGAACAGGGAGGAACGTCACGTTGCCCCTTTCAGGTGCATGTGACGTTCAGTAAACAAAATTTTGCACTCGACATTTTGCCGAGTTCTCTCCACCGGCACCCAATGCTGACTCCCTGCAGCAACTGAATGCTCGATGGGCTATCGACCTGAAGACCCGACTAGCGGTTCTTCAGACCCTTTCCGATGTTGAACAAGGATTGTTCAATACCGAATGGCATCTTGATTTTTTCGGGTTGTGCTGTTGTCTCCACTGGCAGTTCAAACTGCTGAGGGACGACTTCATTCCCGCTGTAAATTTCTACTGTCCATGTCGGTGCAGATCGCTCTGAAACGGTGGGAACCTCGGAAGCCGTCTCCTCCAGAAACTGGCGCGGGTCCTGTCCCGTTTCTGCGAGTCCGACTTCAGAGTTGTATCCCGATTCCTGGTCGTAATAGCTGTCGAATCCACCATCATGAACACCGACAGTCCCTTCCAGTTCTTCCATCAGTTTCTCATCGACTGCCTTTGTCTGTGCCAGTTCATCGTCTCCGCGGCGTCGCCACGAAAGACTCAATGATCCTTTTCGCTGTGCGAGGATCACGTATCCGGCCTGTTCCGGCGTAACGATCAACGAGGCAATCTTCGCTCGAACTCCTTTACCCTTTGCATCGATATTGCTGGCAGTCTGGTCATCCATTCCGAAGACTTCGACATACTCCAGCAATGTCTTGGTCTTCGAGACCGGGGGACCACCCCGCTTGCTCCTTGCCTGATAAGTCACCAGAACATCGACACGGTCGCCCGGCCGAATGAGACCGCTGATGGTGTGACTGTCATCCACAGGGATCCCAATCACCCGCATCCCCGGAGGAATTCCAACGGATTTGCCCCATTCTCCTTTTTCAGTCAGCTTGGATTTCCGAATGACATCCCCCGACATAAAGGGGACCTTGGCCGCCCGTTCATCGAACTCTTCTGGAGACGTCACTGCATCTTCAGGAACGGAGGCCAAAGGCATCGCCTTGAACGCCGTATTCTGCTCCGACAGTTTGACTCCAGTTTCAATGTTCTCCAACGCGACCAGAACCTTGGTTGTCGGAACCTTGACCTTCGCCGGGGCCGCTGTCATGACCTGTTGGACTCCCAGCATGGACACCAGCCCACAACTCCCGGCAATGGCCAATAACACTAATGTTCGTGGTTTCATCTCGGACCTCTTCGGCTGCTGATTGTCAGCAGGGCATCAGCGGTCGAGACGAGACGACTCAGATCTTTGAATCGGCTTGTCACAAGCGACCGCTTCAATTTATGCGGGTTATGACGGTTAAATTGATCGTTCCGGTCTGGGAAACCAATTTATCTGGCCCCCCTGAGTTCCCGCGTTTTCCCGTTCCACAGCTCCGGCAATGTTTGCCGCTCCTTGAACAAATGAGCTGCATTCCCCGGGAATACAGCTCATGACGCGTCTTCAAATCTCAGTTCCGACTCGATTTCAGTGACGGAAGATCGATTAGATCATTCCGGAGTACAGGAAATATCCGATGGACCCGATGCATATGGGAATCCCATAAGGCAGAAGGAGCATGCGGGGTTTACGTTCAGCTGCAATCGCTGACAGTTTGGCTGGATTCCGGATGGACTTGAATTCGCCGAGAATCAGCAAAAACTGCCCGTAGTGCTTGTCCCAGGCACGACGGGACAAAACCATGACAATCGCCATGATCGCCCCGACAATGACGGTGGCAATAAAGGCGTTCCAGGTCACGCTCGCTCCAAGCCAGGCCCCGATACCGGCCATCAACTTCACGTCACCGGCTCCCATTCCTCCAACGGCATACAGCGGGAGGAGTGTCA
>CALLWY010000146.1 GCA_938015865.1 uncultured Planctomicrobium sp. | reverse complement strand
GGAAGCCGGGGGGGGCAGGCGTGTGAGCGTCTGAAGACCCTCGGGGTCACGAATGCGGTCAATGTTGATGGAGGAACTCTTGCGTGGGAGCAGGCTGGCTTTCCCGTGATTCGCGGCAAAAAAGCGATCTCTCTGGAGAGACAGGTCCGCATTGCTGCCGGAACCCTGATCCTTACGAGCATCACACTTGCGATTCTGATTCATCCCTACTGGATCGGTCTGGCTGCCTTTGTGGGAGCCGGATTGATCTTTGCCGGAGTGACCGACTATTGCGGGATGGGACTGCTTCTGGCGCGGATGCCATGGAACCAGCGGGAAATGACTTCTGACAGCTGCAATCGGTAGAAGACAACCAGCGACGTCAATTTCATTCTGGTGACGTTTTGCCCCGTTCTCTTCGGACTGACACGAACGGATTTATTTCGTAACAGCAATCGACCGTCGAAAGAGCCCCAGGCTGTAGACAAAGAAGGCAAGACCAATCGCGGCAACAGTCAGAAACTGCGGCCAGACCGCATCCAGCCCCCCGCCACGAAAGATAATCACCTGCGAAAAGCTGATGAAGTGCCGGGAGGGGAGCAGGAACGTGAAATACTGGAGCCAGACCGGCTGACTTTCAACCGGCGTTTGTCCTCCAGACAAAAGCTGCAACACAATCACGATCAGGATAATCAACAGAGAGAACTGAGCCATCGACCGGGAGATCGTGCCTAGGAAAATCCCCAGCGCCGTCGCGAAAAAGAGATAGAGCATCACTCCTGTCAACCACAGTGCAACTGATCCCGCAAATGGGACCTGCAAGGCCCACTTGACGACGATAAACATCGAAGCGATGGTCGCCAGCAGAATCACAAACCCATTCGCGAGGACTTTGGCCATTGCGATCTCAAATGCGCTGAGCGGCATGACCAGCAGATGCTCCAGAGTTCCATGTTCCCGTTCCCGCAGGACCGCCGCCCCGGTCAGTACCACCGTCAGAAGTGTAATCTGATTAATAATGGCAACGACGCCGGTGCGCCAGGAGGAAATCCCGTTGGGATTAAACAGTTTTCGGATGACCAGATTCACCGGGAGTTGTTGAGCCTGATCCGTTCTGCTGAGGTAATTGGAAACGCGCTCGGTGATAATATTCTTGATGTATCCCGATCCGACAGCCGCCTGCTGCATGGCCGTTGCATCGATATTGAGCTGAATAGTCGCATTCCGTCCGGCCTTCAGATCCATCTCAAAACGAGGCGGGATAACCACAACGAACATATATTTTCCCCGATCCATCGCATCTTCAATCTGATCTGCCGAGATTAGTACGGGCGACTGAAAACGCGGGGGATAAAACGAATTCTGAAGCTCCTTCGACAGAATCGACCCATCCTCATCGACAAACGCTAATGATGCGTTGTTCACCTCGCTCGATGTTCCAGTTGCCTGAATATAAATGGCCCCTGTAAAGGCATAAATTACAAACAGCAGCATCACCAGATCACTGCCGAGGCTGCGAAGTTCTTTCATCCCCAGCCAGAAGATATTGAGCAGGGTTGTGGAATTCATCGCTCCTGCTTTCTAAGGCCGATCATGGCAACCAGCCACAGGACCGGAATACAACAGGCAAGAAACATCAGGTCCGGCATCATCAATTTCGCACTCAACCCTTTTGTATAGGCTCCAACGCTTGAGTGCATGTAGTAGGTCGTCGGCCAGAAAGAACCGATCACTCGTGCCCGTCCTTCCAGAGTGGAGACAGGCTGCAGCAGTCCCGAAAACTGAATTGTCGGCATGATGGTCAGGATTGCCGTAATAAAAACAGCGGCTACCTGACTGCTGGTGAACGTTGAGACCAGCATTCCGATTCCCGTAGTAACTGTCACGTACAACAATGTACACAAGGTGAGCATGAGGAAGCTCCCTTTGATCGGAACTCCGAAGACGACAAGAGTGATCGCAGCCAGGATCAGAAAGTTCAGCATGCCGATGACGATGTATGGAATCTGCTTTCCGATGAGATATTCCAACCGTCGCGTCGGGGTGACGTAAAAATTAATCATCGATCCCAGTTCTTTTTCCCGAACAATGCTGACGGCCATCAGAATGGCAGGGATGAGGATCAGCAAGAGCGCCGGGACACTGGGGCCAATGGAATAGATGCTCAGGAAGGAGGGATTGTACATATACCGGTCTTCGATCTGCACCGATCCCGTTGACGAATCGTATTGAAGGCCGTTTGCTGGATCACTGACCAATGTGTACTGCACTCCCTGCGTGTATTGAGCAATATTTTCTCCCCGGAACGTATCCGCTCCATCAATCTGGGCCAGCACCTCGGTCGGAATTCCCTTTCGGAAATTGCGGCCAAAATTCGGAGGAATTTCCAGCAGGAGCGAGATCCTGTCAGACTGAAGTTGATAAAGCCCCTCTTCCGGAGATGTCACCGGAGGCATCTGGGTGAAATAGCGAGAGGTCCCGGCAAACTGTTCCAGATAAGTCCGACTTTCAGGAGACTGATCGAGATCCATGGTGGCGTAACGAATATGCTCGATATCCGTCGTCAGACCAAAGCCAAATGCCAGCATCAAAACTGCTGAACCGACGAACGCAAACAGGAGTCGAACAGGGTCGCGTCTGATCTGGACCGCTTCATTGCGTGTATAGGCCAACGTCCGGGCCAGCGCCAGTTGAACGGGAGAAAGTGCGGAATGGTCCGCAGTAGCGGAGACCACAATGGACGTTTTTTCATCCGAAGCCCTGGAATCGCCTCGAACATCTTCCGCGATGGCGTCTTCCATATACCCGATAAACGCCTCTTCCAGACTGGATGCTGCTCTCGCCTCGATCAGCTTCTGTGGTTCATCGCATGCAAGGACCCGCCCGGCATGCATCAGGGAGATCCGGTCACAGCGCATTCCTTCATTCATAAAATGCGTCGTGATAAAGATCGTTACCCCCTGATTCCGGGACATGTCTATCAGAAGTTCCCAGAAACTGTCCCGCGCAACGGGATCGACCCCGGATGTTGGTTCATCAAGAATGAGTATCTGGGGTTCGTGAAGCACAGCCACCGCCAGCGAGAGACGCTGACGAATCCCCATCGGAAGTTCTCCCGAACGGGCGTCCAGATGGTCCCGGAGTCCAAACTTGTCGACCAGTTCTTCAATTCTCGCTTTGGCTTTGTCCGGCGGCAGGTGATAAAGCCGCGCATCCAGTACAAGGTTTTCACGGACCGTCAATTCGCCATAAAGGGAGAACGACTGGGTCATGTAGCCCAGATTCCGACGGACTTCCAGACTCCCTGCTTCAACAGATTTCCCGAACAGGGTTGCGGTCCCTTCGGTCGGGGGGAGCAACCCAGTCAGCATCTTCATCGTCGTGGACTTGCCGCAGCCGTTCGATCCAAGAAAGCCGAAGATTTCACCTCGTTCAATGGACAATGTCACGCGATCGACAGCAACGAAATCACCGAAACGCCGCGTCAGTCCGTGTGCGTCAATGGCGATTTCCGATCTTCCAGCAGCCCTTGCAGGAATGATCAAATCCCGATGCCCCATCCGCTTTTCTTCCGGAAGCAGGGCGATAAAGCACTTTTCGAGGTCATTGGTCCCCGTTCGCTCCATAAGATCAGAGGGGGTCCCTGCAGCGAGAACCCGCCCGGCATCCATCGCGATAATCCAGTCCCATTTCTGGGCCTCATCCATATACGCAGTGGAGATCATGACACTCATGCCGGGTCGCTGGCGCCGAATGTCGTCGATCAGCGTCCAGAACTGCTGACGGGAAAGGGGATCAACTCCCGTCGTCGGCTCGTCGAGAATCAGCAGGTCGGGATCATGAACCAGTGCCCCACATAAACCGACCTTTTGTTTCATTCCTCCAGACAGTTTTCCGGCGGGGCGATCAGCAAACGGAGCCAATCCTGTCGCTTCCAGCAGGGCCTTAATCCGCTCCGGACGTTCCTTTGCAGAAAGCCCGAACAGCTGCGCCATGAAGTCAACGTTGTCATAAACGCTGAGCTCCATATACAGATTTTTGCCCAACCCTTGCGGCATGTAAGCAATTCGGGGACAGACATCCCGTCTGTGTCGCGCATCGGCAATGTCACCGCCAAGCACGCTGATTCGTCCCTGTTGCAGGACTTTGGAACCGGCAATCAGCGCCATCAGTGTTGACTTGCCCACTCCATCCGGCCCCACAATTCCGACCATCAGGCCAGGAGGAATGTCGACGGAGATGTGATCGAGAGCAACCGTTTGACCGTATCGATGGATGACGTCATTGACAGAGACGACAGGCGTGTCATTCGACATCGTGCACTCAGTCCGGAAGTGAGTCAGGGGAAAGAGGATCGAACCGGAACAGAGTCCTTAATTTGCTTCCGGAATTGTCGCAGCTTCTTCATGAGCAGGGGCAGGGGCCTTCGGTGCTGACGTTGAGGCTGCCTCTTCGCTTGCAAATCCGTTAGCAGACGT
>CALLWY010000145.1 GCA_938015865.1 uncultured Planctomicrobium sp. | reverse complement strand
GTGGTCGCGGGCGATTTCAACAGGGATAAAAAAGACCAGACAGACGATGCAGAAAAGAAAGCTGACGAAAAAATGTCTTCTCCAGAAGCAGGAAAAGAAGAGTTCAAGCAAACCGCTTCCGGGCTGAAGTACCGGATCATCAAGGAAGGGACCGGGAAGCAGCCGACAGCAGACAGCACGGTCACCTGCCATTACCGCGGTTGGCTGGATAATGGAAAAGAGTTTGACAGCTCTCTGAAAGGTGATCCGATTTCATTCCCGCTTCGTGGAGTGATTCCGGGATGGACTGAAGGGCTGCAGCTCATCAAGGAGGGGGGCAAGATCGAACTGGAGATCCCCAGCAACCTCGGTTACGGCGATCGGGGTTTCCCGCCCGTCATTCCTCCACGGTCGACCCTGCATTTCGAAGTTGAACTGCTGCAGGTGAAATAAGTGAATTGTGCTTCCGAGCACAGAAACAGATGTTGGCTGAACGGGGGCTTCCACCGAAGCCCCCATCCTCAGACACAGCTTCAAGTCAACCACGGGTCTTTCTGATCCGTCCGTAATTGATCTTTCCGTTCCCTTGGCTCGCAAGGATGTTCTTTCGTCATCTCTGACATGGTGAACATCGATTCCACGCAATTGCAGAAGGTTTCGGCTTGTCACCGTTCCCCTTGTCCTGACACTCATCGACAACCATGAAACTGAAACTCACCTTGGCATTGGCCGTTCTTCTTGGGCAAGGTTGCGTCACCGGGCCAGATGAAGTTGCTGCAGAGAAAAACAAGCTCAAGTCGCAAGACCCCATTCCCGTCGTTCAGGATGAGTCTCCCGAGATGACCGCCGATGCCAGCGACGCTGTGGTCCCCGCAGGAGGGGAGAGTGAGGCGGGAGAATCCGGATTCAAACGAACCGCCACCGGGCTCGGATACAAGATCATCCGCCCCGGAACAGGAAAACGCCCCAACGGACGGTCGACAGTCACTTGTCATTACAAGGGATGGCTGGATGATGGGACTGTCTTTGACAGCAGCATCGGGAAAGATCCCATCTCCTTCCCTTTGGATGGGGTGATTGCAGGTTGGACAGAAGGATTGCAGCTCATCAAGGAAGGGGGGAAAATTGAACTCGACATCCCCAGTAAGCTGGGATATGGGGCACGGGGGGCTCCCGGAGCCATTCCTCCCAATGCCCGTCTTCACTTTGAAATTGAACTGATCAAGGTCCGCTAGTTCCAGTGTTCTCTGCGGTGACCCCGAGATTCCCGTCACCGCACCTGTCCCCGCCATGCCTGCCAACCTGACTCCTCAGTATCGACGCGCCGAGGAGAAGTATCGTCGGTCGCAGACTCCACAGGCCCGGGTGGAATGTCTTCAGGAGATGCTCCGGCTGATCCCCAAACATAAGGGGACCGACAGGCTGCAGGGAGAGCTACGGGCCCGACTCAAGGAAGCCCGGGAAGAATTACTGTCGGAAGGGGCAGGGGCCTCGTCGGGGCGAAGTTTTCGGATTGCCCGTCAGGGGGCAGGAACTGCAGTCCTCATCGGAGCCCCCAATGCCGGCAAGAGTCGATTGCTGTCGGTATTGACGGGAGCGAATCCCGAAGTTGCTCCATATCCTTATACGACGCGAGAGCCGCAGGCGGGGATGATGCCGTGGGAGGATGTGCGTGTTCAATTGATCGACACCCCTCCAATTGCCCCGCATCATGTGGAGCCGTGGCTGATCAGTCTCCTGCGGAGTGCGGATCTCGCAGTCCTTTGCTTCAACGGCAGTGACGACGATGCCCCCGACGGGACCCGTGCGGTCATCGATGAACTCCGACACCGGAAAGTGATTCTCTCTGATGTCAGCGGGTTCGACGAAGACAACTTCAGCATCGTACACATCAAGACAATACTGGCAGTGACCCATTCCACCGATCTCGATGTATCGCTTCGAGTGGAGATGCTGACTTCGTCCAGCAACGTCCCACTTCCTTTCCCCGTCCTGCCTGTGGAACTGGAAACCGGCGAGGGGGTGGATTCGCTGCGGACCAGTATTGGGACATCATTACCGATCATGAGGATCTATACTCGTAAACCGGGTCAGGAGAGAGATCCCGCCCCGATCGTTCTCCCAGTGGGGGGATGTGTCGAGGATCTCGCGGAGAAAATTCACCATGATCTGGCCAGACAACTCAAGCAGGCCAAAGTCTGGAGTAGAAATGCCACGATGCCCCGAACGGTCTCACGCGACTGTGAATTAAGCGATGGTGACCTTGTTGAGTTGTATTGCTGAGATCATCCCCGCCCCCCGACATCAGCCCCCAACGGATTGCAGTTCCCATTGATCCGAAGAACCAGTCCCTGCATTTCCGGTCAGAAACGAAATAACAACGGCGCAAACAGAACGAGCCAGATCATATGAGAAAGATTGGAGTCATTACGTCCGGAGCCCACGCCGAGCGGTTTCATCGATATCTCGAGTCCCGAGGAATACAGAATCGCATCGATGAGCAGAGCGGGAACTGGGAAGTCTGGGTGTACGATGAAGAGAAGATTCCCGATGCCAAACAGGAACTGGCTGATTTTCAGTCGTCTCCGGATGCCAAACAGTATTCCGTTGCGCCTCCCCCCAGGCCAGCTGCAACACCGGTTGTTAAAACCGCACCACGCCGTCCCATCTCCCGGGGATCAGACCGGCCTGCTGTGACAACGATCATCCTCATGCTCATGATCGTTGTCACCCTGGGAACAGATTTCGGCGAAAATCAGGAACGGACAAGTGCACTTCTGTTTTCCCCTCCCGCACACAACCGGGACTGGACACCGATTCTGCAGGGAGAATACTGGCGTCTGATCACTCCCATTTTCCTGCACATGAGCATCATTCACATCCTGTTCAATGGTTACATGTTCTGGATGCTTGGGGGTGTGATCGAGCAGGTCAAAGGGAGCCGGACGTTACTGATGCTGGTTCTGTCGATTGGAGTCCTATCGAACATTGTCCAGTTCCTCACGGCAGGCGGGCAGTTCGGGGGGATGTCGGGTGTCGTCTATGGCCTGTTTGGCTACATCTGGATGCGTGCCCGTTTTCTCCCGGAGGATGGGTTTTACATGCCTCGGGAAATTGTAATTCAGCTGGTCGTCTGGGCTTTTATCTGCCTGATGCTGGATCAGATCGCAAACGGAGCACACTTCGGGGGCCTGATCGTCGGAATGGCTATCGGTGCGTTCCCCCGTCTTTGGCGCCGATCGATTTCCTGATTTTTCATTTCGACATTCCGATCACCGAACTGATTCCATCCCGTATTCAAGGTCGTATTCTCAGATGGAGTGCCTCGGATGAAATCTTTGTGCCGAAATCTGTTGGCCAGCCTTCTTCTGTTGATCGGAACTGTCGGAACAGCCTATTGCCAGGAGCCGGACGACAAAACACTCCTGATCCGCCAACTCCCGCGTGACAATCTGTTGCTGTTTCAGGACGAGCAGGGGACCCAATCCCCTGTCAGGTCGCTGGAAGACTGGTCGCGGCGAAGAAACAGCATCCTCCGCGGGATGCAATCGGTCATGGGGGACCTTCCGGGCTCCGAGAAGACGTGTGAACTGGATGTTGCCGTGGAGGAAGAGACCGATTGTGGCTCTTTTGTGCGGCAATCGATTTCCTATCAGTCCGAGCTGGGTTCCCGAACCCCTGCGTACCTGCTGACTCCGAAATCGGCATTGTCTTCAGAGACATCCGGGAACAAACCGCCGCGTCATCCCGCAGTATTGTGTCTGCATCCAACTCATGTGCGGGGCCCCGATGGAATCGTCGGACGCATTCCCAATGTTGACAACCAGTACGGAAGAGAGCTGGCAGAGAGAGGTTATGTCGTCATCGCTCCGAACTATCCTCATCTCGGAAAATACCAGCCCGATCTCAAAACCTTTGGCTGGAAAAGCGGAACGCTCAAAGCGGTCTGGGATAACAAGAGGGCGTTGGACCTGCTGGACTCACTCCCATACGTCCAACCCGGGAAATATGCCGCCATTGGTCATTCGCTGGGAGGACACAATTCCGTCTACACCGCTGTCTTTGACGACCGACTTCAGGTGATCATTTCCAGTTGCGGCCTTGATTCCTATGTGGATTATTACAACGGCAATCCGGCCGTCTGGAAACCGGGACAAGGGTGGACGCAGGAGCGATACATGCCGCGTCTGGCTCTGTACGCGGGTCGACTCGAAGAGATCCCGTTTGACTTTCACGAGATGATTGGGGCGCTGGCTCCCCGGCACACGTTGATCATCGCCCCTCAGCGAGATGGCAATTTTCGAGCGGAGAGTGTCGACAGTATTGTCGCTGCTGCCCGTCCCATCTTTGAACTTTACAAGACTGCCAACCGCCTGCAGGTCGAACATCCCCCGGTCAACCACGAATTCCCGTCAGAAATGCGGGAACGGGCCTATCAATTGATCGACTCCGTTCTGAAACAGTCGAACACACCTGCTGAAACGAGGTAAACGGGACCACTTCCGAAGAAAGCCTCTGCAGTAGTTACCTCAGGAGGCGTCTCTTCATACAAAAAGAGCGAACGACGAAAGAAGCATCGCCGTTCGCAGTTTGGACGTCAGCAACCCCCTGTCCACTAACGGACGCGAAGGCGGTAGGAAGAATTGTTTTTGTCGAAGTCCGCATCCGTCAGCTGTTGATCGAACTTCAGATCGGTGTAGGCGTAGAACTCGATCAGAGTCTCTTCTTCGATGTTCGCAGGATCGACATCCTTACCCCAAGTGTAGTTTTTCACGCAGATCGGGAGCGAGAGTTCCTTATCAATGTAGACCATCGACTTGCGATAGACTTTGTTGCTTTCCGGGCTGTCATATTCCATGACATAGAGATAACAGGGACGTCCCTCGAACTCCTGAAAATCGAACAGCTGACACTGAAATCCCTTCCCGGCTTCCAGATCTTTCTGCTGGTAGCTCAGGACAGTGCGGGCCAATTCCAGCAATCCCGCCTTGGTGATCGGGTAGCGAGACTCGGACATTGCCAGCGACCCGGTCGGTTCAAGTGAAAGCACTCCGGTCATCCGCCCCTTGATCCCACCGGGCTGAACGAGCATGTTTCCGTCATTCTGGCCATCCACGTAGATCAACTGACGACCACGGTCTCCTTCGCGCCATTTCATATAGACGCTGAAGGGAGCATGCTTGATCTTCATTTCGATGAGCTGACATTCACCAAGTGCCCCGCCGATGCGCTCCTGCTTGAGCATGTTGGCGGTGTAATCGCTGACGCGGGAAAAGCTGTCGCACCCTTTTTCCAGAAGTGCTGCCGCCATTTTGACAGCCCAGATTCCACGGAGGATCGCAGTGTCATCCTCCCGTTGCGGCCTGGCGAGGGAATGGTCCCGATGCTCACCTGCGGGAGTTTCGGACGACTGTTGGCCCGAACCAATCGGAAGAGCGGGCGTCGTCGGGGTCATATTAATAGAGGAGGCCATCGCGGTTGAGCGATTCACGCGACTGCCACGATCACGAAACGGATTCACATCCAGCTGAGCGATTCCGATCGCTCCCCCGGCGACCAGCAGGGCGAGGACATTTTTACCGAAGGGATGAGTCGATCGTTGCCTGTGCCGCATACGCCGGACCTCAATCTGAAAAGCCACGAGTCGTTGGAGAAAAAACTGTCGCCCAAGGAGTGGTTTCGGCAATAAAGTGACTCTTTCGGCAAGAAATTCCAGAA
Organism: uncultured Planctomicrobium sp.; assembly: GCA_938015865.1. GTDB lineage: Bacteria > Planctomycetota > Planctomycetia > Planctomycetales > Planctomycetaceae > Planctomicrobium. The sequence goes on along the minus strand of CALLWY010000145.1, from coordinate 5,461 downwards.
CAGTCTTTCAGTCGTTTCATGAATAGGAAGTCGGACACTTAAAAAATTTGCCGTAACCGAACGGTTAGCCCCAAACTGCCCACTTTGACAGGACTGCGAACATCATCAATCGCCCATGCGAAGTCCTGATGGCGCGGGTCGTCCGAGATCATGTCGCGTCCTGACACAGCACGAAGCTGTGACCAGTCACCTTGGGATTTCTCCTCAGGCCCCCACTCCGATGCAATTCAAAAACGATCCGATTAAACTGGTTTGATTCGAGTGCCCGCGACGGGAGTTTTCGAAGACATCAACGGAATCAAGTTCCGCGTAGAAAACAGTTTACGCCTTGGGAGATTTTCGAATGCATCGGAGTTCGTTCGCGGCAGTCCAAACAGGGACCCTGTCCGGTCTTGTCGCCGGTCTGGTAATGATCCTGTTTGGGGTGCAGGCGTTGGCCCAGAGCCCGGCGGCAGCCACGTTGAAACTGCTTCAGAGTGGTCGCGTCCCTCCGCAACGGCTTCCTGCGATTGTCAAACTGGTTTGCGATCGTGGAGAGGCTGATGATCTGGCGTACATCTTCTCGGAGGCGATCAAAGAAGACCACTGGTCGGAGGAACTCCGCGTTACGGCATTGAACGGATTGGCAACCGCAACTCTCGAACGAAAAATCATTCCCAGCGGGGATCTCTCCGGCGTCACGAACCTGATGACGTCCAGCTCTCCATCATTGCAGACAAAGGCCATCGAACTCGCAGGAGAGTGGAAGGTGGCTGCGGCTGCTCCGAAGCTCGTTGAACTGGCAACCGGTTCCGATGCTCCGCTGGGACTTCGTCGTCAGGCCCTTCAGGCATTGGCCCAGGTCGCACCCGATCAGGCACGAGAACTGATTGCGAAACTCTCTGCCCCGCAGCAACCGTTTGAACTTCGCGCTGCAGCGATTTCGGTTCTGGCGCGAATGGATGTCGCCGAAGCGGCAAAACAGGCAGCCACTCTGCTTAGCGAAGCCACCCCGGAGGAGGATACATCCGGAATTCTGGTTGCATTTCTTGATCTGAATCAGGGATCAAAAGTGCTGGCGGAGCAATTGAAGTCCACACCTCCAGAGAAGGACGTCGCCCGTCTGATGCTGCGCCGGATGTACGCATTGGGGCGGACCGATCCCGAACTGAATCAGGTCCTCTCTGCTCAGGCGGGGATGAATCAGGCAGCTGCCCCGCCAACAAAGGAAGAAGTCGATGCCCTCGTCAAAGAGGTTCTGGAGAAAGGGAATCCTGCCCGGGGAGAACTGGTCTTCCGTCGCAAGGACCTGAGCTGCCTGAACTGTCACGCCGTCAGCAAGGCGGGCGGGGATATCGGACCGGACCTCAGCGCAATCGGTTCGAGCTCCCCGGTGGAATACCTGGTCACTTCGGTTCTTGATCCGGATCAGGCAATCAAGGAGGCCTACATTTCAAAGACCGTCCTGACCTCCGATGGCCTGATCGTGCAGGGGATTGTCGCAGATCGAACCCGCGACACGCTGGTTCTGAAGGACGCCACTGGAAAAACGGTCTCCATTCCACTCGACGATATTGAAGACGAGGTGGAAGGGAAGTCTCTGATGCCGAAGGGGCTGGTCAACTTCATGACCCACAGTGAACTGCTCGACCTGATTGCGTTCCTTTCTGAATTGGGGAAACCGGGAGAATACGCCATTCGATCAGGACAGCGGATGCAACGATACCGGGTCCTTGAACAGGCCCCCGCTGCGGTACTGGAACATGTCCCCACTCAGCCGGTTTTCGAAGAAGCAGTGCTGAACGCCCCCTTATGGGGAGCCGCTTACGCGATGGTCAACGGAAACCTTCCGCTGGAAGAACTCGCCGAACAGACCCATTCCCGCGTCCTGTATATTCGTGGCGATGTCAACTGCACCGAATCGGGTGCGGTGACGATCCGGCTCAATTCTGCAGCTGGGGTCACTCTCTGGCTGGATGAAATCGAATTGTCCCCTGTCGGCGACACATTCACCGCGGATCTGAAATCGGGACAGCATGCAATTACCGCCCGGATCGATCTGGACCAGCGTCCCTCCGCTCCCTTCTTCCGAATGGAGCTGGAACCAGCGAAGGACTCCGCAGTTGAGTTCACCGTCGTCGATGGACGGTGAGTTCATGAGCTGCCAAATAGGCCGGAATTGCATCGTTTGTAAGCCACCTTTCTCTGGCAGAATCTGGCTGTGAGGAAGGTGGTCTATTGATGTCACCGATCAACGCGAAAATGAATCCACTGCTGAAGGCAGCGCTCCTTGGAACCGCCCAGCGAGGGGCCCCTCCGCTGGAGACATCCGGCGCTGTCAATTCCGTCCTTGCTCAACGTCCAGAAGACTCGCCCGAAAAGCAGATTCTACTCAAGGCAGGAGCCGAATTTCTTCGCGAACTGGCCGGACGGCAGCCCGTGCCAGTCCCGGAACTTGAGGCAGCCCCGCCTGATGACGGAATTCCCCCATCCCCGTTGCTGGAGCAACTGCTTTCAACCGTTCTGTCTCCAGACAGTATTCCGTTGCTTCCGGAGTTCGCAAAGCTCCTGCATCAGTTCCAAATTCATCTCCCCCACGGCTTGCTCCCAAGTATTCTGGAACTTCAGGACCGGTCGCGCCGGGAAGTATTACGGCCTCTGCTGGGACATCGGGCGAGATGGCTCGCCCGGTTCAATCCCTCATGGGGATGGGCCATCGAAAAAGAAGACAGCGAGAAGCAGCTAAAGGATCTGAAAACCCGGTTCGATGACGGGACGGGGGTCGAACGGGTTGCTGCGTTCCGTGAGATTCGCCGCCTTCACCCCCAGCTGGGGAGAGACCTTCTTCAGGAGGACCTGCATCTCGAAAAAGGGGACCAGAAGCGAAAACTGGTCGAACTTCTTGCCATCGGACTGCACCCGGATGATGAACCCCTTCTGGAATCGCTGAGGTCAGACCGTTCCGGGAAGATTCGGGAACTGGCAGCCTCATTTCTCAATCTGCTTCCGGATTCACAGCTCACCCGACGAATGGAGTCCCGGGGAGCAGAATGCCTGAAGCTGATGAAAACCGACTCTGGATGGGTGTTTCAGTGCGATCTTCCGGATCCGATCCCGGACGACTGGGGCAAAGACGGAATTATCGAAGCGGCTCCCCCCAGCGTTGGTCAGACGAGCTGGGTGTTGCGGTCACTCATCGCTCGTATCCCTCCTGAATTCTGGGTCACACGTTTTCATCGCTCCCCATCGGAACTGGTCTCGCTGGCAGTGGGGCATGACTTATTCGCGGCGATGTTCACCGGCTGGGTTGACGCCATCGCCCGGTTCGCCCCCCGGGTTCCTGCCTGCGCGGACTGGATCGCCCCCTTGTGGGATGTGATCGTTCATCGTCGCTGGGGGAGAGGAGAGGATCTGTCACAGTTGCTCGAAGCCGCATCAAAGCTGATCGTGAATATGCCGGAAGACCGCTGCGATGCAGCACTGACGCAACTGCTGGAACAGGCAGGCGACATTACCGATTTCCCGATCGAGGAGTGGTTGCAGCAGGCCCCTCGCCCCTGGTCGGAATCCCTCTCCCGAGCATATTTGACCACTGCCCGCAAGCTGCTGATCTCCCGTTCCGACAGCCGGGCTGTCCGTTGGGCACAAACGTTTTTCCCGGCCGCTCTGGGACTCTCTCCGGCACTCTTTTCGCAGGCACTCGAACCGTGGAGCCTGAACTCCGATCGCAGCTGGCACCGGAAAACGGTCCCAATGGAATCCATTTTGCAGCGATTCGGCGAGGTCATCCGATTTCGAGCGAGATTTCGGGACGAAGTCGTCCGTCTGGCCAAGGACGACCTCGCGCCCGAAAACTCCAACAGCTAACCCTTTCCTGCGAAGGACTTGCAACAAATCCGCTGCACGTCTTGGGAATCGTTTCCGCGGAAATGATTTCCCTGCCCGTGAAGGATTTTTGATATCTTTCAAATTGAGGGACGAAAATTTTTCCCGGACCTTCAGGTCAGTGGCAACCTATCTTTCTGTCATGGCGACTCAATCTTCAACAGTGATCCCAAGTACGACCTCGCCGGAGTCTTATGACTGGCTGGCAGGGTTACGACACAACGAGCCCTGGCTCCGACGGGTGTTGTACAACCGGGTCGGTGACCGTGATGTGGTAGACGATCTGATGCAGGAAATCGGTCTTGCAATCAGTCGGCCAGAACTCCGTCCAAAAGACCCCAGCCGTCTGGGATCATGGCTTTATCAGGTCGCGATCCGTCAGGCGTACCTGTATCGGCGCAAAATGGGGCGAATGCGGAGGCATGTGGAATCGACCCCTGTCGAAGCCAATGAGACGCCGGGACAGGAAAACGAAAATCCCTTGCACTGGTTGTTAGGGAACGAACATCAGCAGGCGGTTCGCAAGGCCATTGCCGGATTGCGGGACATTGACCGCGAACTGCTGATGCTGAAATACACAGAAAACTGGACCTATCAGCAACTCGCCGAGCGACTCGGCGTGACTGTGCATACGGTGGAACATCGACTGCTGAAAGCCAAAAAGAACCTGCGGCAACTCCTCAAGCAGGCGCATGTGGAAGAAATCAAATGAAGCACACAATCGATGAATTGATGCTACAGCGCTGCGTGGACGGTGAACTGACCGACCTGGAACGCGCTGAACTGTTGACACAACTTCATGAACAGGGGTCTGCCGAGAACTGGAAGACTCTGGCTCTTTCGTTTATCGAGCATCAGGTCTTCTCTAAAGTCTTCACTGAGGATTCCGCCAGTGGGGAGATGCTTTCCTTCCATCTTGCCCGCCCGGCCGCTCCGGGACAGACTCCGAAAGAGGCTCCCGCAACTCCCGTCCATTGGCTGCACCGCCGGGTTCGCCCCTGGTTTTCCATTGCTGCCTCGCTGGCTGCCGGCATGCTCGTCGGAGTCGGAGGATATTTCATTATGGACAAGGGGGACGAGGGAACAGCCTCGCTGGCCAATGTGGCTACGGTCTCTTCGCCATCGTCGACTCAGCTCCAGTCCGAAGGGGAAACAGCAGGAGAGGCAGCGGGGACACATGCCGGACAGCCCCCACAGCATGTTCCAATGGTCCATGTACAACTGACGGGACTGGGAGGGGGGACGACCGAATCCGTTGCCATCCCGGTCTTTTCGCCCGACCAATGGCAGGCATATCCACCGATTCAGCCCTCTGTCGCCTTACCCCCGGAACTTCATCAAATGCTGGAGTCGCGCGGCCTGAGGCTGGAACGACAGCATCAGTGGTACCGGGCCCGATTGCACGATGGACGGGAGGTTCTTGTCCCAACCGAAATCATGCATGTCCGCAATGCCGTCCAGTAATGCCCCCGCACGACGAACCGGAGCTGAGATGGGACGCGGAGTGATTCACTGAAAATAGGTTCATCGCGACGGTACCTTTCTGCTTCGGTGCACTCGCACGGAAGCAGAAAATGGTCGGCCCTTTTTCGTGTCC
>CALLWY010000144.1 GCA_938015865.1 uncultured Planctomicrobium sp. | reverse complement strand
TCGAAAACAACAGGGCGACCACGATCATTGAATCTGGTCGCCCGGATCCCAGAAAAAGCTTATTTCGACGCTTTGCCTTCGACGGTGAAGGGCTGGCGAACGACGGGACGATCAACCATCCCGGAGCGAATCAGGCTGACCGGAACATTCCGGCGAACCACTTCCCCATCTTCCACAACACGAATCCGCTGAAGATTCAACTTGAACTTGCGACGGGTGATTCCGGTCGTCTTGCGTCCGTTTCCGCCCAGATACTTTGCCTTACCACGCTGGGAAAGGCTGTTTCCAGTCACCGGCTTGTTATCGCCGTACAGCGCGATTCGCTTGGCGAGTTTCAGGCGTTTGTTCTTCTTCAGCGTACTCATTGAAAATACTCACTTACGTCAAATACACCGGGACACGGAGGCCGAAGAGAATAATGTCTCCATCCGGCGAATTCAATCCGCAACGCAAAAATGTGATAAAGCGAAATTTTGTCGAATCTTGCGACAAAATCAAGTGGACAGGATGATTCCCTCTGGAAGAAATCGAAAGTCAATTCTCAGGGGAACTTACGGCTGGTTCTTCCGCCGGTTTCTGCGTGTCGCTCCCGTTCGTTTTCAGCCCGTCAGGCGGGGGAAGAGTGGCCTGCTTTGCCTCCATTTTGGCCCGATGTTTCTCCAGAGCCGCTTCCGCCAGATCGGTCCCTTCGAGAATGGCGTTCAGCTCCCGCCGTAATGTCTCTCCGATTGTCGGGGAATACCCAATATGAACCGCCTGAATCTTCCCCTGCTTGTCGATAAGCACGAGCTGGGGAATCCCACGTACTCGATAGCTGCCTCCGGCTTCGTGGTCGGTGTCGAGGAGGACCTTGAAGTTCAGTTGCGATTTTTCAAGAAACTCCTTGATGGTCTCCGCATCTTCACCCTGATTGGCCGCAAGGAACAGGACGTCCCGATTTTCAAATTCCGCAGCTACCTCTGTCAGAATGGGAAGCTCTCGCACACAGGGGGGACACCATGTCGCCCAGAAGTCGAGCATGATGACTTTCTGGCCCTGATAGTCGCTGAGCTTGACGACCTCCCCTGTCAATGACTGCAGCTCGACTTCCGGTGCCTGTGTACCAATCAGCGGATGAGGAGCTTCCTCCCGTTCCCGTTGCGGTTGGCTGCCGATGATCAAAGACAGGAGCGATAACGACTCCGATTTCACAGCCCCCACAGGAGCCTGAAACTGAAACGCCGTTTCCAGCCCGGCGATCTCGCCAGCTTGTCTCGTCAGCGTCAACAGATATGTGTAAATCGCCTCATCAGGAGAAGAAGGTTCTGCCGGGGTCTGGATCTCCAATTGCCGAAGCCATGGTTCATCGCCGGCATCGATCCATAGTTTCCAGACTGCACCCGATCGCTTCAACTGAATCAACGACACCTTTTGACCATCGAGTTCGACTTCACCGAGATCCTCGATCGCTTCGGCTCCTTCCATCCATACCGAAAAGGATTTTTCGGTCACTAATGACAGCAGTACTTCTGTCTGCAGATAGCTGTCGTTCATTGCCGCAGCTTCGGTCTCAAGAATGTCGGCAAATGATTCAGGAGCAGGCTGCTCGGTAAAACGGTTTAACGTCGGAGAATAGGCAGTAAATATTTCCCCATCTGAAAACAGATCGGGTCCCGATCCGGTCGCGTGCCGAAGGAGTGCAATGCGATTCGGCTTTTGCGCAAGGAAATCGCATCGAGATGTGACGGAATGGGGTTCACTGTCGCCAACGCGAACGGTCACGACCTGCTTCACATGCACACTGAGTGCGCCCAGAGCCTCATAGAACTTGCACATCCGAAGAAGAACCTTCCCCGCGGGAGTCTCTGCAAGCTTCGCTTCGTCAGTGTCGATAGCGATCCCCCCAGTCCCATCACCCCCATCGCTGTCCTTCTTCGCCATCGGGGGAGCTGGAGGAGTCAGATTCTGCTGCCCCTCTTTTTGAGCAGGGACATCGTCATCTGCGAGTCCATCTGACTCAGAATCCGGGACCTTCTGTACAGCCTCAAGAGAAGCCACCGACTCTTTTGCTGGCTCACTCACTGCAACATGAGCAGCTGGGCTTGCGTCTGCATTTGCTTCCCCGGCCGGTTTTTGATCGCAACCTGCAATGACGAGGCATGTGCAGAACAACCAGAAGATTGACCACAAAGAATTCATGATGAAACCTTTTGAGATGGGTCTTGAAAAGAACCTGGGACAGGTCATCCGGGGGGGGAGATGGGATTCGATCGCTGGGTCAGCCCCGAATTGAAAGGAAACACAGCTGCACTCGCTGATTTTCACCGGCTTTGTTCGGCCACACAACGGAAATCCGATGAGACTTCCCATAATTCATCGATTTCAGAGTGGGACGAAAAATCATGAGTCCTTTTGTTCTCGTACGATCGCTCTGACACGTTCGTGCGATACATAACGAACTTCTCTGACGAGCCGGTTGATCACAAATGCAACACCCCGGAAATCGTTTGTGTCGCATCTGAATATCAGTGTGGCTACCTGATA
>CALLWY010000143.1 GCA_938015865.1 uncultured Planctomicrobium sp. | reverse complement strand
GAAGAAGCCGACACAGGAGGAGTGGGACCGCTATCAGCAGGATTCCCGCCATCCTCTTTTCCCACGCACCTCGCGGATGTCTGTTCCTCCGGGGCCGCTCTTTTCCATTGTGACGACGATTGCTGCTCTGGAGTCCGGGGCACTCGATCCAACAGAGCGCTATGAATGTCGCGGCTATCTGGATCAGCCCGATCGGGATCGATGTCTCTATTATCGCCGCTTTGGAATGGGGCATGGCCCACTTTCCCCGGAGGAGGGACTCAGCCGGGGATGTCAGGTTTACTTTTTCGAGATGGCCAGACGGATGGGGCCGGGGCCGATTCTTGACTGGGCAGGCCGGCTGGGACTGGGACGTCCCACTGGCATTTCACTCCCCTCGGAACACGCCGGCAATCTCCCCGACCTGTCGGATGGGCAGATCGCTGCCAATCAGTCTGCGACGTTCCAGATTGCACTGGGGCAGGGAAAACTTCTGGTCACTCCACTTCAGATGGCCCGGCTGATGGCGGCCATTGCCAATGGGGGATATCTCGTTGTTCCTCGGCTCCTTCAGAATGAACAGGAAACAGCTACAGAACCCGAACGGGTTCCGGGATTATCTCCAAACACGCTGGAGATCATTCGAAATGGCTTACAGCGTTCCATTCACGATCCGGACGGGATTTCCCAGTCGGCGCGGATTGATCTATTGACGTATGCCGGACTTAACGGCGTGGCTGAGGTGGCGAACAAGCCCGGGCACGTCTGGTTTGCGGGGTACGCTCCCGCGCATCGTCCCCGGGTTGTGGTGGTGGTCGTGCTGGAACATGCAGGAACAGCCATGGCGGCTGGACCGGTGGTGAAGGAGTTCGTCACAGAGCTGCTCGGATTTGGCTTTCTTCAACCTTACGCCCCTGAATTTCCCTAATGAAGAAAGACGTCTGAGCTACTGCCTCTCCCATGAAGATGGGGATCAGCGTTTATGAGATTCATCAGGGCTTCTGCTGCACGTCAATTGACCCGGGCAAATTCAACGAAGACACTCAGTGGGGGGCCTGTTTGACCATCTCATCTGTCGATTAGAATGGACTTCTGAGTCCGCGAGGAAACTGAACATGCTTAGCTTCCGTGCAATGCTCTGCAATTCTGTGGCGATGTGCTTACTGGCATTGTCCGCGCAGGCCGCCTCTCCCCCGCTGCCGGAAGAGATTCAGGCATCCGTCGAGAAAGGAATTCGCTATTTGAAGACGACCCAGTCTGACGATGGGGGATGGGGGGATTCCAACTCGATGGGAGTGACGGGACTGGTGACTTACGCCCTTCTTGAGAGCGGGGTTCCGGTGGATGATCCGGCTGTAAAAGCCGGGCTGAAATACATTGAGAAGAGTATTCAGCCGGATGGCGGGATCTATCGTCCGGAGTCGCTTCTCAAGAACTATGAAACATCCATCGCAATTCAGGCTCTCGCAGCTGCCAACAAGGATGGGCGGTATCAAAAGGCCATTGCTGATGCGGTGAAGTTTGTCAAAGAGCTTCAGTGGGATGATGCGGAAGCCGGAGGCCGAGAAAATCTGGCGTATGGCGGGGCGGGATATGGCAAGCACGCTCGGCCGGACCTGTCGAACACCGCATTTTTTCTGGATGCACTGAAGGCCGCTGGTGTCTCGTCACACGATCCTGCAATGCAGAATGCGCTCCTGTTTATCTCTCGCTGCCAGAACCTTCCCGGGGCGAATGACACAAAGTTTGCCGACAAGGTGAACGATGGTGGTTTCTACTACACCCCTGCTGCGGGGGGGAGTTCTTTTGCCGGGGAGACTCCGGACGGCGGGCTCCGGTCGTATGGCAGTATCACCTATGCGGGGCTGAAAAGCATGATTTACGCCGGACTCACCGAGGAAGATCCTCGTGTAAAAGCAGCTCAGGAGTGGATTCGCCGGTTCTACAGCCTCGACGAGAATCCCGGCATGGGGCAACAAGGGTTGTTCTATTACTATGTCACCTTTGCCAAAACCATGGAAGCAATTGGAAAGCCTGACTTCACGGACGCCAACGGGCATCGGCATGACTGGCGGGGCGAATTGGCAAGACAGCTCATCGATCGACAGAAACCAAATGGGAGCTGGGTGAACGGGATGGAGCGCTGGATGGAGGGGGACCCCAATCTGGTGACAGCGTACTCTCTGATTGCCCTTAGCCGCTGCCGGGAGACATCAGCGCGGTAATGGCGGTCGCAGGAAGCTGATGACGAGGGCGGCGATTTCGGGATTGAATATGGAGGGCCTCAGTCATGACCGAAGATCAGCAGGAGAGGATTGAGGCCTCCTCCGAAGAGAAAAAATCCGGATCCTCGTCATCTCATCTCTGGGCTGCCCTGATGATGGTGGTGGTGATCCCGGTTCTCTATGTCTTGAGTCCGTTCGTCCTTCTGATTCCGATCATGACCATGGGCCGTGCGTTTCCGCGGTGGGCCATCGCTGTGCTGGAAGTATTCTGGGCCCCATTGGGATGGTACACAGAATCCGGCCTGCCAGGAGGAAAAGAGTACCTGCAGCTGATTGAGTGGTTTGGGAGGTTGTTTACTCCTTAACCATGACGTCGACGTTGGGGGTCACATTCGTGGGGAGAAAGAACTGCCTTACTCGTTTGTCGAGTCTCTTCAGCTATTGGGCCATGAGTTGTTTCACCACGTCAGGCGAAGAGGATGCGATATCATTCGTCTCGCCGGGGTCCGAAGACAGATCATAAAGACGGACTGCGGTCTCTCCTCGGACCAGAAGTCCTTTCCAGTTCTCCTTTCGGACCATCTGAACAGATCGATCAGGAGTGGCCCAGTACAGGAGCGGATGCAGTTCCTGCGGACCCGATTTCTTTGCCTCGTGCAACAACAGCGACGCGAAGGAGACTCCGCTGATTCCGGCTGCTGTTCCGCGTGTTGATGTCAATTCCAGGAGTGTGGGAAGCAGGTCCCATGTCGCGGTCAGTTGCTCCGTTGTTCCCGGTGAAACTCGTCCCGGCCAGGACACGATCAATGGGATGTGCAGGTTCCCTTCGCCCAGTCCATGCGCGAAGATGCGGGTCCCGTTGGAGAGCGTCTGGGGGGGATCGGAATTCAGGCGGAGGGCCGGACCAGACTCGGCTGTCAAAATCACGCACGTGTTCGAAGTCATTTGAAGCCGTTCCAGAACAGAGGCAATCTTTCCGAACATTGCATCGACGCGCGGAGTCAGACGTGACTGCAGAATGGAACTCCCTTCGTTGTCATCCACGTGCGGAAGGCTGATGTGAAGAAAGAATGGACGATTGGAATTCTGATTCCGGATCAGAAACTGAACGACTTCAGAGGTAAACAGATCAATGGCATGAACCCGTTTCTCTGCATCACTCCCGGATTGATTGGCGAGGAGTTCCATTTCTGACAGATTGATCCGAACCTTGGCTGGATAGGCGGTCGCCTCTTCCCTGCGAAGAAATCCAACCCACTCATCGTACCCTAATGAAAGAGGAAGCTCCGGGTGGTCCCACTGGCCGATGAAGGTTGTTGCATATCCGCCATTCCAAAGGAGGTTTGGTAAGGTCTGCTGGGTCGTGGGGAGCCTGACCGGGCCAGAAGCGGGCGGAATGACAACGGGATTCTTCCCGGTCAACAGCCCCCAACGGGCGAGTGAAAGGGACGAGCTTGCTGCATAATGGCGGGTGAAACGACGACCATTGGAGATCAATGCGGTCAGATGAGGCCGGTCGTCTAATTCCTCCTCGGTCAGGTCATCCGGGCTCAGGCGTTCGAGCTGAATCAGAATGATGTTGGGGGACGATCCGTTTCGACCCAGTCGGACTTGTCGGTTGACATCTCGAATGGCGTTCCGATTGTCTCTACGAATCTTCTGTAACTGAACGGAGGCATCATCCAGTTGCTGAAGGAGTCCTCCTTGAAGATCTTCCTCAAATCCGAGATCAAACGATTGAATCACATTCCGTAACCCACCGATGATTCCGGGGGCTGGGCTGCTTCCCGTCGACTCAGGATCTGGCAGAGTCCGGTCTGGCGAATCAACGTCAAAATCAGTGGCCGGGCGAGTTGGAGGGGAGCCTGCCACAGTCCCCTGTCCGTCGCGGCGGACCTGATTCCGTTCAACAGGAGCGATTTGAGCGGTTGGGGCCGGGGCTGGTCCTGCATGTGCGGGGGCACTCTTCGTACACCCTGTCTTTAAGCCTCCGAACAGAGCCAGCAGTGCCAAGGCAAGCCAACCTCTCCTCGAAACTCGAGAGAGAGTCCGGGAGAAACAAAACAACCCTGAGGTTTTGAAAGAGCTGGTACTCATTGATCAATTTCCCTCTTCGTCTCTCATCGAACCGAATCGATCGTGCTTCATTGACCTCTTTGCTTCGGTTGGCATCGCAGAGGGCTGAGATTTGCAGCTTGTTGCGTCAATTGCTCCAGTTGCACTGGACTCTCGACGTGGTGTTCCATTCGACGTCCGCCCCGATGGGGGGAAGACATTGACGGGAAATCAGTCAGGGCGCCGTTGCCTCCGTGCCGGGAGTGTCTGAGGACGAAGACAGGACGCTTCTCCAATCAAGAAGGAAGGTTGCAACTCCTGTGCCGGGTGGCTCGCTGAAAAAACAGCAGGTTTGCATTCCATGAACAGCGAACGATAAGCGACGGGAACAGCTCCGGCGGCCAGCGCCAACCAGCGTTAACGGTTGTGTTGGACTTTAGCGGTTGCGTAGGTTGCGGTGAATGAACTGCCCTGAAGCAAGGTGATGCATGGGAAGCGAAAAATCTGCCGATCCTTTTCCGTTTGAAGAAACATTTCCAAATGACTGAACCGATGAAATTTTTCAGCAGGACCTTGGCGGATGTTTTGCTTTGCCGAAGCATCGCATGGTGGGACCAGATTGCTGGCTCCCGACACCTGCAGGGACATTTGCGAGTGTTTTCAGTTCGAGACCGGATTGCGAAAACAGGTTCCTCTCCCATCTCGAAATCAGTGAAATTTCATTCAAACGACTCTGTAGGGACTGAAACTGCATTCCGCAAAGAATATTGGCATCAGGCAATTGCGGAATTGTAGATGTCCTGAAGAGAACGGCCTGAAAAGGCATCGCACGATCACAAAATAGAGGGTAACATGATCAGGTTGACTGTTCGGGCCGCCAGTTGCTTCCTGTTCGGAATTTGCGTGTCGTTACTTCATGCAGCCGAACCCATCACCCTTTCCGCGAATGAGTTCATCGCTCCGACTCCGGTTTCTGACTCTGTAATTCCTCCCGCTGCTCCGGTGGAATCGAGTTTGGTTCCGTTGCAGCCAGCTTCTGTCGAGAGCACTGCAGCTCCTCCGGTCCTTTCGACCTGTTGTCATGCTGCGGAATACTGTGCGACAGGAGTCAGTCACTGTGAATCCTGGAGCCACTGTCACTCTGGAGACTGTGGCGAAGGTTGTCATCGGATCAAGTGGTGTCATTTTCACACCACAGGAGATCTGTATCCACATTATGCTTATTACCCAGAGCATCATGGGTACTATTATTTCCGCCCCTACAACTACACAACGCTCCTTCAGCAACAACAACAGGCGGTTCAGCTTGGTGCCAGCCCGATCAATCCTTATTCCGTCAGTATGCTTGATCCCCTGATGGCTGAATTCGCTCGCCGATACCCGGTGGAGCAGGAGTCTTACGAACTGGTTCGTCCCCAGCGTCAGGCTCTTCCGAATCTCGAATCGATTTTGAACAAGTAGTCCGACAATCTTCGGCTGTACCTGATTCACCATGCCGAAGACAAGATCTTGAGATGAGAGCTGCAAGTGCCGTTGGGCTGCCTGCAACACGTAGGCAGCCCAACGGCGTTTTTATTGAATTCCTCCCTCCCCTGCTCCGTTTTTTGGTCCCCGGTTGGAGTTTCGGTTTTGCCTCATGCTGGGGCTTTGGGGGATCACAATGTGATCAATCTCGGTATATCGATCACTTCAGAATGTCATGCCTGTGATGCGGCATCAAAATCAACGTTCAGGCATTCGATTCTCGTGTTGATGGAACGTTGCGGGGACTCCTCTGCGCACGCTGCGAATGCGTTCTGATTCGGGAGTTCATTCTGCACAATGGGCTCGCTTTTGCTCGAAAGCCCCCTGTTTTTCGGGGGCGAAAATCAGATGGGGAAGCAAGACGGCTTTCTGTGGTCTTTGTTGGTCCCGGTTTTCTGTACCGGACAGTGTTGGTCTCTGTTCAATTCACATGTGTGAATGTGATGAGCCGTAAGCGGCAACATTGCGAGTTTTGCCGCAAGTCAAATGTCTTCCGGGTGCAAACTGTCGGTAGAAGTGCAAAAAACGTCAACGATCGACAGACATCTCTTCGGTAATGTAAGCACGGTCTTTTGGGGCTATTGTTTTGACCAGTCTGTATTGCGGACTTTGAAGTTCCCCATCTTTATTGGAGTATTCTGATGCTTTCTCCAACTTACCGACACGCTGTCCGACGAAATCCTGGATTCACGCTGATTGAACTGCTGGTGGTCATTGCCATCATTGCGGTCCTGATTGCTCTTTTGCTCCCTGCAGTCCAGCAGGCCCGTGAAGCTGCCCGGCGATCCCAGTGCAAAAACAATCTGAAGCAAATGGGATTGGCCCTGCACAACTATGTGGAGACCTATGGGTGTTTTCCGGGAGCGTACTACGGACGTCGCTATGGCAGTGATGATGGATGCACTTATGCGAGCCGTCGAGTCAGTGTGGCTGCCCCGGGGTGGGGATGGGGAGTAATGTTGCTCCCCTATCTGGATCAGACAGCCCTGTACAACCAGATGCCATTCAACACTGTGAACAACATTAACCTCACGAACATGAAGCCGTTGGGACAAACCCCAGTGGGGGTTTATCGATGTCCGAGCGATATCGGTCCCCGACTGAACTCCAACTTTCACGACTTCGCCACGTCCAATTACCGGGCGAACTTCGGGACCTTGCAGGTCGGATCTTCTTACTCCGGATGTGGAACTTCGCCACGCTATGAAGACCTGACAAACGGAATGTTTGGTGCCAACAGCTTTACCCGATTTCGGGACATCACAGATGGAGCTTCCAACACGGTGGCCATCGGAGAGATCGTCTTGGCGAAGTTTCTGGACGTGGAGCGAGTTGGCAGTATCTGGATGGGGCAATATATGACGAGTGCCTCAGGGTACAGTGTTCCAGATCTAAACATGGGGACGTTAAGTTCCAATGTTTATTATCGCGTGAATGGAACAAATACGCGTGCTTATACCAGCTTCCATATGGGAGGGGCTCATTTCCTGTTCGCAGATGGTTCTGTTCACTTCCTGAGTGAGAGTACAGATGCAGACAACGTCCTGATGAATCTCTCCCGGAAGTCTGATGGCAATGTCGTGACTCTGCCCTTCTGAAACTTCGTCTTCCTGACTCGACAATGCGAGCAGGTTCTCTTTCTTCACACTTGATTTGAATACAGTTTTAACTGGTTTATTTAGTACGGAAAAAGTCACAGACCATGAAGACCTCACCAGGTTATCTTCGTTCATCCCTCTCACGGATGACTGTTGCGTTAGCAGTTGCTTTGCTCTCTGGCTGCGGCAAGCAGGATGGTCCCCCTCTGGGAACTGTCAGCGGGTATGTTCGGGCTGAAGGGGCTCCCGTGTCAGGAGCATTGGTCATCTTCGAGCCTGAGGAAGGACGGGCCTCCGTTGGTCGTACGGACGAACGGGGATGGTATGAGTTGCGATATACGTCCATTCGAAAAGGGGCTGAAATTGGACGTCACACTGTTCGAATTGAGGACACCGAAGGTGTCAGCGAAGATGGACAGTCCTTGAGGATCCCCAGTGAGTACAATTCAAAATCAAAGTTGACGGCCGAAGTTGTAAAAGGGTCGAACAAACTCGACTTTGATGTGGAGATCTCGAAAAATGTGAAGAAAACGCCGCGCCCCACCGGGGAGGGATGATCCAACCATCGTTCAACGTTGCAGCAGAGTGTGAAACCGATGCCTCTGTGGAGAGAATTATTCTCCGCAGAGGCATTTTTTATTGCATTCTGAATGTCGTCATTTTTGTGATCGCAGTGTCGCTGCCTGCGACCATTCTTCAGCTTCGACGTGTGGACGGCTTCAGACCGATTGCAGGTCTTCCCGACTCTTGAAGGAAAGAGAGTACAAAATAAACCAAACGGGAACAGGTCATCGACCTGTTCCCGCAGTTCCGTCTGTGAAGAGATAAGTAACAGATACTTTGTCTTAGACCTTCGAGACGAAGATGTCCAGATACAGGACGAAGATAAACAGGCTCAAGACAAAGGCGAGTCCGAAGTATGTCGCTGTGGCGACAACCTGTTCGCTCGGTTTCTTCCGGAAAATCGCCTCCCAGATCAGGAAGACCATATGCCCCCCGTCGAGAACGGGAATGGGCAGGAAGTTAATTACTGCAAGATTGATGCTGATGATCCCCAGGAAAAACAGGAAGTGGACAATCCCGACGTTCGCGAAACTGTAGGCAAGCTTGGCAATGCCGATGGGGCCGCTCAGCCCCTTGGGAGAAATATCCCGGGTAAACAGACCTCTCAGGGTGAGGTAAATGTCCTCAATCGAGTTCATTGTGTAACGCAGACCCATCCCCAGGGCTTCCGGAAAGTTTTTCGCTTTGCGTTCCGTCTGAAGAACGGACAGGAGGAGTCCTCGTGTTGTTGGGACGAACCATCCGGGGATCGGCTCGGGAGTCAGCTCGATGACTTTGCTTGCTTCTCCCGTTGCCGGTTTGATTGTCAGTTTGATTGGTCCGTTACGACCGTTCTCCTGCATTGTCCAGAAGGCATGGGCCCAATTCTTCTCTCCAATTTCAAAAGAGGACTCGAACAGGTTGAGGGCGTTCTTGGGGAGTCCGCTGATTTTGGTCAATTCCAGATGGGTGACGGTATCCCGGGGCTTAATTCCGGCCTCCGCTGCGGGACTTCCTTCCCGGACCTCAAACACAATCGGGACAAGATGGTAAGCAATTCCGATTGAGGGAATGGAGATGGGACTGTTGGGGGCGACGGGCGGTTCAGACCAGGGAGTTCGGTCTTCCGGGATGAGTTTGAAGGTCAAGGTTTCGGCGGACCCAGGGCCTCCATCGCGGCGGACGGTCACCGTCACCTCTTCTCCCGCGTGAGCGGAGAAGAATTCGGTCAGCCGGAAGGGGTCCATATCCCGTTCTACGTCCAGATCGTTGACGCGAGCGATTCGGTCCCCGGGAAGAATTCCTGCTTTTGCTGCGACGGAATCCTTTTGAATGGCTTCAACTTTCCCCATTCCCATTTTCAGCCCGGAGCCGATGAATGGTTGTGGGGGGAGTTCGAGCACAACGTTGGATGTCTCTCCGTTGCTCCCTTTCCTCTCGACCTCGACCTGAACCGTTTCACTCGTCAGGTCGTTCAGCTTCGCGTAAAGGGCTCGAGTGTTCGCAACCTTCTCTCCATTCACAGAGACGATCTTGTCCCCATATTGGAATTTGGCCTGAGCGGCCGCTGATCCCGGCATTGCAGGACCGAAGGTAATGACCTCCGATGGATCGATGACCTCCAGACTGCTGCTGGGGCCAATGCCGATGACCTTACGGATTCCATAGACCTCGGGTTCCATTGTGAGTTCGAACGTTTTGCCATCGTCGTGATACCCACCAATCGTGATGGGACCACGGGATAGAACCGTCCGTCGAGTCACATCATCAAACTCTTCAACCTTACCGCCGTTGATGTGGGTGATGGTGTCCCCTGCCCGCATCCCGTTTCGCCATGCTGGCATCCCGACCTGAACGGAACCGGCAACGCGGTCGACTTTCTGGATCCCGATACTGAAGACCATCACAAAGAACAGTGTCCCTGTGATGATATTCATGATGACCCCTGCCGAGATGATCGCCATTCGCTGCGGAACTGATTTGGCGGTATATGCACGCGGATTCTGGGCGACGTTCTCGTCAGTCATCTGACCCGGGTCCATGTCATCCTGTCCCAGCATCTTCACATACCCGCCGAACGGGAGCCATCCCAGAACGTATTCTGTCTCCCCATATTTCCGGGAGAAAATGGGCTGACCGAATCCAATGCTGAATCGTTCCACGTAGACGTTGCACCACTTGGCCACCAGAAAGTGCCCCAGCTCGTGGAAGAAAATCACCAGCCCCAGACCGATTGCGACAATCAGAATGTTGAGCAGCTGGGCGGTGTTAATGAAGGCGAGTGTCCAAGCCATGATTTCCAACGGAAAGCCTCCTCACGGGCCCATTCATCCAGGCGGAAGACATCATCCAATGTCGGGTCCGCATCGAACTCGTGAGCATCCAGAATCGAACGACAAAGTCGCGGAATATCCAAAAACGTTAATTCACCCTTCAGGAACCGGGCGACGGCAACTTCATTAGCCGCATTCAGCACGGAACCGGAAGTCCCTCCCCGACGAGCAACCTCGAATCCTAAATCCAGTGCTGGAAATCGCTCTCTGTCTGGCGGTTCAAACTCCAGACGGCAGGGGATCGTCAAATCAAACCGGGGAGAAACCCCCCGGATTCGGTGTGGCCACGTTAATGCGTACTGAATCGGAAGACGCATGTCCGGAGGAGACAGCTGAGCCATGACCGATCCGTCGACGAACTCCACCATGGAATGCACGATGGATTGTGGATGCACCACGACGTCGATCTGGTCTGCAGGGAGACCGAACAGCCAGCGGGCTTCGATCACCTCCAGTGCCTTATTCATCATGGTCGCGGAGTCAATGGTGATCTTCGGTCCCATATCCCAAGTCGGGTGGGCCAAAGCATCTTCCACCGTGACTTCGCTGAGCTTCCCACTTGGCCAGCTGCGAAACGGTCCCCCGCTCGCTGTCAGAATCAGCCTCTGGACCTCACTCTGCCGACCACATTCCAATGCCTGAAAGATGGCCGAATGTTCACTGTCAACTGGAAGGAGTTTTGCTCCAGTCTGTGCCGCACGTTGCGTGACCAGCGGACCTGCGACGACCAGAGTCTCCTTGTTGGCCAGCGCGACGGGTTTTCCTGCGTCGACGGCCGCCCAGGTGCCCCGCAGCCCCGCAGCCCCGACAACCGCAGACACGACGATGTCCACTTCCGGGGCTTTCACGACCTCGATCGCGTGTTCTTCGCCGAAAAGAACCTGCACATTGGACGGAAAGGGTTGTTGTGAAACTTCTTGGGGAGAAATCCCTGTCAGGATCGCCATCCGGGGCTGGAACTCATGGCAGGCGCGAGCCAGTTCCTCCCACCGTGAATGGGTCACCAGTGCGAAGAATTCCATCTCTTCGGGATGCGCACGCACAACGTCCTGACAACTGGTCCCGATCGACCCGGTTGCTCCTAAAAGGACAATGCGTTTCTTCTGCGGCGCCACGCTTCCATCCATGAACCAATACTGGCAGTACCACCTCCGGGGAACATTCCCCGCGGCGGCATAAATCAAAGCAATTGTAGATGTTCCGCTTCAAGCGCTGCAAGTGGAAGCGCTTCCGGTAAAAATCCGTTTTCCCGCGTCTTCGGGAAAGAAATGACCCGATGACGGAATTTGTCTCATGCCCAGTCGCTGCACCTTCCATTCGGGCGTTCCCCTCGACGGTGAGAGCACTCCGGTTCATCGAGGATCTGGTTCGCGACGATGGCAGTACAACGATGCATCAGCCCTAAACGAATCTCTGTTGTACTCAGGGAGAGTCTGTCCCCTGCTCCTTGGCACTCGAGACGTGTCGATTGGTGTCTATCGGTTGGAGTTCCCGCCATTGACGAAGCTGAAGGTAAAGACATCGACGACATCGTTGAAGACCGGCTGAATCCCAATTCGCACATAACGGCGATCCGGAGAGATCGTTGCCTGAGCGGACATTGAGGTCCCTTCCTGAATGACTGTCACCTGTGGGGCGTATCCGAAGGCTCCGGCCTTGGGCGGTTGCCTTCGACTCTCTTCAAACTCCCGAAGGACGGCAGCTCGACGGGCATCCTGCTCCTGCCGGGAGCTCAGGACAGGGGGGCGAACGGGGCGCTCAACCCCTTTCTCGACCGGATTCGCAAAATCAAAGTTGTGGGGACTCCATGTGATAATTCGAGGGTGTGTGCGACGTCCCTTGGGGAGGTCGATGGTCAGGCTGGCCTCTTCTCCTTCGATGACCAGCGTTCGGGTGAATCGCACCTGATCGGGGAATCCTTCACGAATCGTTACCGTCAACGTTGCCCGGTTTCCAACAAGGGTTCCATCCTTGTTCGACACACGCACCCGGTAGGGACCCGCCACCCCCAGTGGACAGAGATAAAGCTCATATGCATTCGCAGCATCGGGGCCAACACCATCGTGGAGAAATAATCCTCCTCCCCGTGTTTCCGGGTTTTCAACGGAACAGACCGTTCCTGACGGCTCTTCGACCTGCATGTCGAGATCGGCATTGCCGTTCCACTCCAGTCGAATGGACAAGTCCCGGCTACGCGCTTCTGTCAATGCCGCCTGCAGCGAGTCGGCCAGTTCGGATTGATTCGTTCGCCGGGCCTTCTGAATCTGATCCCGCAGGGCTGATTCCGCCTCCTTGTGAATCTTCGGGAAATCCGGTTTCCAGTAGTTTTGTAGAAGCCCGCAGGCGGCCCAGGCGACATCATTGGGAGTGTCAGTTTCTTTGGCGAGCTTCAATCCGAGCGCATAGGGCTCCGGTCGTTCTGGAAGAAGACGGGACGCCTGACGGTACATGGTTAATGCCGCCTGTTTGCGACCGAATCGGGTCAGATAGGCCCCCGAATACATCATCGACTCGAAATTGGCATCGCCAAAATCAGTCAGGGACAGAACAACCCGTTCGATCGCTTCCTTCGGGTAATTCTGGATCTCCATGTTCAGGGCCAGAACCTCATACATCCACGGCTGGGCCTGTCCGTGAAGAATGGCATTCTGCAGGCACGCAATGACCTGAGCATATTCTTTCTGTTCGTGGAGCTTCATCACCCATTCACTCACCAGCTTTGGCGCGGGGCGATGCTTTTGAAAGAAGTTCCCCCAGACTTCGTTGGGAGTTCCCTGAGTCAGATCGGGCTGCTGGACTGTTTCTTCGACATCAAAAAGACGGTCAGCTGGATTCCTGGAGGGCGAAGTTGCTGAGGGACGCTCGGAGGGATTCCCCGAGGGCCGTTGCGGATCGGTTAAAACAGACGAAGCAGTTCCCTGCGCAAGAACGCTCGGGAGCTGCTTCGTCGAAAGCTCTCTGGTTTTACCAGTTGTTCTGTTGTCCGTATTTTGTGCTAGCGGACTGGTTTTTTTTTGGGAGCGTCAACTTCCACGGCCGGGAGTTGGGGCAACTCAGCCGGGACAGCATCGACTGCAGGGGAAGTGGCTGGAATGCTGAAGAAGCCTCCTCCTCCCATACCACCCATGCCCATGCCTCCCATGCCGCCCATACCTCCCATACCGCCCATCATTCCGCCTCCCATGCCTCCCATACCGCCCATCATTCCGCCCATGCCACCCATCATTCCGCCCATGCCACCGAGGGCGTTAGGAGGAATGACAAGGTCACCGACAGGATAGACGCGAGTTTGGCCGTAGAGTTCGATGTCGTCAGCGGCTGTGCGGGTGGTGATCTTCATGATCTCGTCATCGACGACATAAGTCAGTTCGACCCCGCCAACGTTTTCGAGCATGAGTTTCAAGGCGCTTCGCAACTTGATGCCGGACATCACCAATTGAATTTCTTCTTCGCCTGTCAGTGACTCTTCTTCCAGAGCCCTCATGTCCAGACGAATGGGGATGTTGTGCTGCTGAGAGATGAAGGTCAGGGCGTCCTGCAAACGGGTTCCGGGGAACTCGACACTGGTCTGCTTCTCCAGCTCTGCGTAAATCTTTTCTTCGTTCGGGCTGTTGATCTTCAGGTCAACCGACTTCCATTTCTGGCGCATCTTTGTCATTGCCCACCACACTTCAGCAGGCGGATAAACAATGGGAGGCTCATCCGGAAATGGAACATGAGAGAGTTCGACCTGATGCAGCGTCTCGAGCAATTTGTCTGCCCGCAACGCACGCAGACGTGCTGCCTTGTCGACTTGCCCGGCGGCTTCGGTCATGGTGACTTCCGCATTCCCGATGGCACTTCCCGGGAAATCGCTCAGCAGGACCCGAGCCTGTGCTTCCGCACTTTCGAAGGCCTCCGGGTTTCCTCGATATGCATCGACCATCAAGGCCCGAATCCGATCGACCATCTGTTCCAGAGCCAGGTCACGTTCGGCCGCATAGTCGATCAGGCGAGTGGTCACTTCCAGTTCGGCCTGACGCCGTTGCAGCTCCAGCTGCTTCGCGTCGAACATGGCACGACGGGAACGGACATCCTGAAGAATGGAATTCACTCGTCGAAGCAGGTTCTGCGCGAGGTCTGGCGGAACATCCGTGGCGGCCTTGATCGTTGCGCGTGCCCGGTTCAAGGCCTCTTCTGCCTGCGCTCCGAGGGAGTTTTCCACCAGGTTGTAAGCCCGGTCAATCTGGACTTCGATTTCCCGCTGGAGCTTCTGGCCTTTTGCTTCGCGGAGTGCTTCGTAATTCGTGATATTGTCAGAGGCGAGCGGAGCTTCCCGAGGAATCAGGTGTTCCGGAACAGCTGTTCCAGGAGCCGGGAGCGCTGGAATGTCGTTATCCGGATTGGGGGCGCCAAAGCTGCCGGTTTCAGGAAGCTGGGCCACCATTGGACGCTCGGAGCGAGCCTGTTGAAGGATTGCTTCCCCTCGTGGATTGTAAGGATCAACTTTCTGCAGCATCGTGCCGATCTGTTCGGCCTGCTGGAGCGAACCCTCATTCAATGCCTTTTGTGCTTCCGCCGAAAGTAGCTGAATCTGATCCTCGAAGTTCTGATGGGCGAAGTTCACCATCCAGTCCCCGGCCAGACCAATGGCCAGTCCGTCAGTTGCTTTCGCATCTCCCCAGATGCTGCTGAGGAAGGTATTTCCTGTCTTCCGGGAGATTTCCGGGAGATCATACCGGATGCTTTGGGCCTGTCCCTTCCAGGTTCCGGTCAGGGAAATCTCCATCCCTTTTTGCACAGGGCCTTCGAGCAGGTAGACCGTTTCGCGATCTGTCCGCATCGGAAGCGGGCGATTGGGCGAGAGTTCAACTCCGGAGCTGACACTGACCTGCGAGGGGTAAAACACCTCCAGCTGAGCCGCCTTTGCCAGCATCTTCCCCAGTTCTTCAGCGGAGAGAGCCCCCTGTGACCATTCATCACGGGCGACAAACCCGCCGGTTTCTTCCCCGAGGATGCCAAGGAGACGCAGATCGGTGCGGGAACCGACGGCGAAGGAATGAATCGGAACGCGGCGCTCACGGAAGTTCGCTGTGAGTGCTTTGAGCTCAGATGGTTCGAAGAGATGAGCGGTGCTCATTCCGTCGCCGATAATCAGCACGGAGCCTTCCGATCCCTTAGGAAGAAGGTCGCTCGCACTTTCAAGGGCTTTCCCGAGATTGGCAGCTCCAGCCGGGAAACGCTCCTGCAGGGCTGCATGAACTTGAGCCCCAGCGGTCTTGGGGGAAGTCCAGTCCACCAGCTTGACGGTCTGCACGTCGTAAGCGAGGACGGCGACTCGATCCGACTCCGGCAACGATGCAAGGAAGTTGTCCAGGACCGTCAAGGCCATCTTTCGATGCTCACCAATCTGGCTGGCAGATGTGTCGAGCAGGACAACATGATGGACGTTCTGGCGGATTCCCGCGTCCAGTTCCAGTGGAAGCGAAGCAGACCCGATGGTCTTCCCTTCGGGGGTCTCAAAGGTTCGGACGATGATATCCGCTGCCTTCAACTCCAGCACAGACCACGGAGTCCCCCCGGCGAGCGCGAAACCGGCCAACGCTGCTGGAACCCAACCGCGAACAGAACGCCATGCCATCTTCATTATCGTTTTCTCCGGTCCTTGACTGTCTGTGCAGCAACTGTTCCCCCCGGACAGGGGACGTTCTCCGCGACGGACACTCAGCTGATTCTCATTTCACGGACGTGGGGAACAATCTTCAACCGTTTATTCTAATGGCTCTAAAAACCCGACTGAACGAAATTCCTGTCAATCTGGCCGGATCTGGCAAAGTGATCGGATTTGATTCAAAACAACGATTTGTTGCAGTGCCCCGAACGTCCGAGACGAAGTCCGGTCCCGACAGGCTTCGCCAGAATTTACAGTCCAAGTTCAGTAATTTGTGCCCGTTGTGCAAACCGCTTCCGCAACTGCTCTTTTGAGTACATGCGGACCACTTCATTGTTGTAAGTGATCTGACCTTTGTCGTTGACTCCCAGTAATGTCTGGATTTCCGGGAGGGCTTTTCCTGCATAAAGCCCTGCAAAGGTCTCGGGATCGACTCCGCGTCCCGATTCCAGATCCTCACGGGCGTTTCCCCCACCGGTGAGGACCAGGAAGGTATTGATTCCCTCGGTAATGGCTTCGTATTGCCCGTTGGATTCCAGTGAATCCTTGGCATCCTGCAGACGGCGATAGGCGTCGCGGATTCTGGTTGACACCTGTTCGGGGAGCGCGTCGCCATTCTGTGCGGTGGCCTGTCCAACGAATTGCCCACTGGCCCCGCACAAATAGCCAATCGACAGCAGTGCCAGCGCATACAAGATGCTGCGAATGCGGGTCATGAATTTCCCCCGAATGAGGTCGCGGATTTTGATCTTTTGGGCAAAATGTCCAGTTTCGCTATTTTCAACATAATGAATGACCGGAACGCTCGACAACAGCCTGAAGGACAGATTTACGCTGCACGTCGATCGGAGGTCTCCAATTGTGCGGGGTTTTTGTTCTGGCTGGATAATGCCGACTGCCCCGGATTCCGGTTGGCAGCGTTGCTGTGGAAGCTGACCGT
>CALLWY010000142.1 GCA_938015865.1 uncultured Planctomicrobium sp. | reverse complement strand
AGCCAGTTCCAGATGACCATGACGATGGAATTCCCTCCCTTGCGACATCAGGGAGTCCGCATCGGACTCTGACTGGAATCCCGGCTCAGGAGAAGCCCCGGGGATATGGTGAGCGGCA
Source organism: uncultured Planctomicrobium sp. (assembly GCA_938015865.1). GTDB lineage: Bacteria > Planctomycetota > Planctomycetia > Planctomycetales > Planctomycetaceae > Planctomicrobium. The sequence continues at coordinate 4,530 of CALLWY010000142.1, read as the reverse complement.
AGATCTGCGGAAGAATTCGTCACGAGTGCTCCTTCACCATTCGTATTTGCACGTCCGTTTCTCAACAGGACGACACGCGGAGGATGCCTGATCCACAATCGGGATCAGTCTGCGACAGCCGCCAACCCTGGCACGCCGTCCAGACCGTTCCTCCGTTACCTCCTCGTCCGCGCCAGCCCTTGCGGAACGATGGGTGACACTCATCACGTCTCGTCGGAATTCCCCGGATGGCCAGCACTCTTCAAGAAACATTTCTCTGTTAAAGAGTATCGGTGAGTCCGATCAGGCACTTCAGCGAGGATGCTCTCTCTGATGGAATTCTGACAGAAGACCGTAAGCATATTCCCGGATCGATGGGTTCAGGTCATTCCTTCGACCAGATTTCAGCAACGCGACCGGAGTCTTGAGAGAGAATCTCCAATCAATTAAATCCCGCTGAACTATTCGCCGCGTGGTCGAGGGACACGTCCTTTCGATCCGCGACCTTTTCCTTTTCCGCGTCCCCTCTTGGCTCCCCGCTCCTTCCGGCCAGTCGCTGCAAATCCTGGTTGATCCGAGTGACCGACCACAACCCCTTCCCCGGCAGCCATCTTCCGTTCCAACTCCATAATCCGGTCTCGAAGTGAAGCCGCACGCTCGAATTCCAGATTCTCGGCCGCCTCAAGCATTTCCTTCTCCAGAGCGGAGATAAATTCCTGAGTGACGTACTGGACCTCGTCCCCGGCTCCAATGGCGTCCTGTTCGATCTTGCGGGCGGCGATCTCCTCCTCGATTCCCCGTCGAATGGCCTTCCGGATCGTTTCCGGGGTGATCCCATGCTCCTGATTGTACTTTAACTGAATCTCGCGACGCCGGTTCGTTTCGTCGATCGCCCGCTGCATACTCTCCGTCACTGTGTCTGCGTACAGAATCACTTCGGCGTTCACGTTTCGAGCTGAGCGTCCAATCGTCTGAATCAGACTCGTCTCGCTCCGCAGAAACCCTTCCTTATCCGCATCCAGAATGCAGACCAGAGAGACCTCCGGCAAATCCAGCCCTTCCCGGAGCAAGTTGACTCCAATCAGGGCATCGAACTTCCCTTCGCGCAGTTCCCGCAGAATCTCCATTCGCTCAATCGCATCCAGCTCGCTGTGCAGCCACTCGCAGCGAATCCCCTCCTCGCGAAGATAGCCAACGAGATCCTCCGAGAGCCGCTTGGTGAGCGTGGTCACGAGCGTCCGTTCTCCCCGCTCGGCGCGAATGCGAATCTGTTCCATCAGATGGGGGACCTGACCTCGCGCGGATCGAAGGGTAATGACAGGATCGACCAGTCCCGTCGGACGAATGATCTGCTGGACCACTTCCCCTTCCGCCTGTTCCAGCTCCCAGTCCGCCGGGGTCGCGGAGACGAAAATGGTCTGTTTGCGTCGCTGATCCCATTCCTCAAACTTCAATGGGCGATTATCAAGGGCCATCGGGAGCCGGAACCCGTGCTCAACCAGAGTCCGTTTGCGGGCCTGATCCCCGTTGTACATTGCCCGAATTTGCGGAACGGTCTGATGGGACTCGTCGACAATGAAAAGAAAGTCATCGGGGAAGAAGTCAAACAGTGTTTCCGGCGGTTCCCCCGGCTTGCGCTTTGCGAGAGCCCGCGAATAGTTCTCAATCCCCGGACAAAAGCCGACTTCTTTGAGAAGTTCCATATCATGACGCGTCCGGGCCGCCAGCCTCTGCGCTTCGAGAAGCTTTCCTTCCTTTTGAAACTTTGTCAGCTGCTGATGTAACTCCTCCTCAATCTCGACCAGCGCTTCGTTGATGCGGCTTTGGGGCATGACGAAGTGCTTGGCAGGATAGACATAGACCTCCTGCAGGTTCTTGCTGCTCGCTCCCGAGACCGGATCAATGATCGATAACTTGTCGACCTCATCCCCCCACAACTCCACCCGGTAGGCGAATTCCTCGTACGCAGGCCAGATTTCAATCACATCTCCCCGGACCCGGAATTTCCCCCGCTGGAAATCGAAATCGTTCCGGTCGTAATGAATGTCCACCAGTTTCAGCAGCAGGCTGTCCCGATCGACCGTTTTCCCGACGCTCAGCGGGACCATCATCTCCAGATAGTCCTTCGGAGATCCCAGTCCATAGATGCAGGAGACACTCGCCACCACAATCACATCGCGCCGCGAGACCAGCGCGCTGGTCGCCAGCAGTCGAAGCCGGTCAATCTCCTCGTTGATGCTGGAATCTTTCTCAATATAGATGTCACGTTGGGGAATATAGGCTTCGGGCTGATAGTAGTCGTAATAGCTGACGAAATACGCGACCGCGTTATTGGGGAAGAACTCCCGGAACTCTCCGTACAGCTGGGCTGCGAGTGTCTTGTTGTGCGCCAGAATAAGCGTCGGCTTCTGGACCTGCGCGATGACATTCGCCATCGTGAAGGTCTTCCCCGTTCCGGTTGCACCGAGAAGAACCTGCGACCGTCGATTCTCCCGAATCCCGCGAACGAGAGCCTCAATTGCCTGTGGCTGATCCCCAGCGGGGGAAAAATCGGAGACAAGTTCGAATTGGGGCATGATGAACGCAGACGACCCTGGGTCAACAAACAGGAAAAGGACATCAGAAATTCAGGAAACATCGACGTCCCGAAGTTTCCGGTTTCATTTCTGGACCTACAATGCAAGAACCTACAATGTACTTGTGAACAGTTCCCTCTGCATTGTAGAGAGACAGGACAATTCCAAAAGAGGGATTCCCCAATTCCTGCTTTTCGCCTCGACCATTGTTGAGAGAACGTACCGCCCCGGATGCTCCCATTGACGGGATCGGCGGAATCGCGAACAATCCCGGATTGAAGTCACATCATTGCAAGGAAGGCCACTCAGCCATGTTTGAATCGCATTCACGTCCAAATTCCCCGGTTGTCCCATTTAACGCGGACTACCAGCGAACCCGTCAGATGACTGTGGGAGATTTGCTGCTGGAGAACCGGATTATTTTTCTGGACGGCCCCATCCACGACGGCAACGCCAATCTGATCGTGATGAAGCTGCTCTATCTGCAGTCAGAAAACCGACATCAGGATGTTCACCTGTATGTGAACTCTCCCGGGGGATCGGTCACAGCCACCTTGGCCATTTACGACACCATGCAGTTTCTGGAATGCCCGGTCGCGACATACTGCGTCGGTCTGGCCGCGAGTGGGGGAGCGATTCTCGTGGCGGGAGGAGCCCCCGGAAAGCGGTTCATTCTTCCCCATGCGAAAATGATGATCCATCAGCCCTACGGGCAGGTCGGAGGACAGGTTTCCGACATCGAAATTCAGGCGCAGGAAATCCTCGATACACGAGCCACCCTGAACAGGATTCTCGCAGCCCATACGGGACAAACGGAAGAAAAGATCGCCAAGGACACCGAACGAGATCGTTACCTGTCTCCACAGGCTGCCAAGGAATATGGGCTGGTTGACGAAATCGTCATCCCCAAGAAGAAAACTGCAGCAGTGACCGCCGAGTCCAAGCAGGCCGCTGGAAGCTGATAGCGGCTCCCGCAGATGGGGATTCCGGAGTCAGACGCCTACACTCTCACATTAAACATCACACAGAATCGAGCTCGTCATCATGTCCACACTTGTGCCGTTTGTTGTTGAAAAAACTGGTCGCGAAGAACGCGCGATGGATATTTACAGCCGGTTGCTGAAAGACCGGATTATTTTCCTGGGTTCCCAGGTGAATGATCAGGTCGCCAACCTGCTGGTCGCCCAGATGCTGTATCTTCAGTTCGAAGATCCGAAAGCCGACATCCACATGTACATCAACTCCCCCGGAGGCTCTGTCACCGCAGGGATGGCGATCTACGACACGATGCAGTACATCAACTGCGATGTGGCGACCTACTGCATGGGACAGGCCGCTAGCATGGGGGCCATGCTCCTGACTGCTGGTGCCCCTGGAAAGCGGTTTGCCCTTCCGAATAGCCGGATCATGATCCACCAGCCACTGGCCGGGATGGAAGGAACCGCAGTGGATCTGGAGATCCATGCCAAGGAAGTGATCAAGATGAAGCGAAAGCTCAATGAGCTGATGCTCAAGCACACCGGGCAGACACTCGAAGCCATCGAGCGTGACACCGATCGCGATAACTTCATGTCTGCAGAAGAGGCAGTCGCCTACGGACTGATTGACAAGATCCTTGAGCGCGTTCCGCACGCTCCTGTCGGCTGACACCCCATGAAACCGGTCGCCCCTGTCCGCACAGGGGCTGACTGATTTCTGAGTTTCCAATCAGAGTTCAGGATGAACCGTTTGAGAACAGGGACGTTCCACACCGCTGCAGGCCTGCTCGCCAGCACCCTGTCAATGCTGACAGTCTGTCTTGCAGGATGCGCCACACGTGGAAACACCGACCTTCTCGAAGCACAGCTCCGCCGTCAGGAATCAACGATTCTTCAGTTTCAGAAAGAGACCGCCCGACTTCGTGAAGAACTGGCTCAGTCTCAAAAGGAACTCGAACTGGTCCGGGCCGAGCAGCTCGCTGCGGGTCAGCTCGTCT
>CALLWY010000141.1 GCA_938015865.1 uncultured Planctomicrobium sp. | reverse complement strand
GCTGATCACTTGGAGATTCCTCACAGCTGAATAGGTTTTGTCCGAAGGCTCTAAGAAGATCAGCCGACAGACCATCAGAAACATCCTCAAAGAGGAGGGAATCCAGTTTAACCTCAACAGGACCTCTGACTCCTGGACCAACTTCCTGAAGCGACACAAAGAGACACTTTGGGCCTGCGATGTCTTCATTGTGAAAACGGTATTGAAGCGAGGTATACGGGACAAGTATGCCATGGCCTGGCTCTCTATCTCGACAAGAGGAGTGATTGCGTCCTCATCGACCAAACGCCCGACTTCTGCCTGGGTGTGTGAACAAGCTCGGAAGTTCATTGACGAGACAGTCGGCCGGGATCACAAGCCGGCTATTGTATTGCACGATCGTAATACCAAGTTCAGCAGAGACTTTACCGAGTCGCTGAAGTCACACAGGATGAAAACCAACAAACTCCCGAAGCGCAGCCCGAACTTGAATGGACGCTGCGAAAAAATCATCGGAACAATCAATAACGAGTGCCTGGCCAAATTCATACTATTTGGTCGCAGGCACTTCGATCACCTCGTTGCTGAGTTCACGGAGTATTACAACTTGCACCGAAGTCACATGTGCCGCGGGCATCTGCCGACAGTGAGTGACGAATCGGAAGAGATCGAGACGCTGAGACTCGACGAGATCGAAGTGAAATCGTTTGTCGGCGGATTGGTGAAGGGAATTGAGCGGAAGGCTGGTTGATCCAATCCGCTCACCACTTCCTTCGCAGGCGGCAACATCTTTCGAGCCGACCTACCACCATCCAACCTGACGACGTGTCGTCGGGGCGACAGCTTCGTGTGCACCAGTTTGACGTGCAGATCAGCGTGTGCATATTCCGGCAACGATTCTGGGTCTCAACTTTAGACAGACAACGAACATCATCGCGTTTACATCAATTGGACCGAAGGGGTGTTTCGAGTCGTCCGTTTGAGGCAACCTTGCACGATTCCACCAGCCAACGTCTGCCGTCTCCTTTTACTTTCAACGTTTCTGCGGTCATCTCGGAACGATAAGTCCCATTTAAACCGCCGTCTGCACGATGCACGGCCGGGTTGATCACGCTGTCCACCTGCCAATCTTCCCGGCAGAACTCATGCACTCATTGGGCATCGTAGCCCGCAGCAGCAAAGAGGGGATTCGGCTGAGAACTGGTGGCCGCTTTTGCCAGTACCGGGGGCTGTACCTTTGTTATTGCCTGGCCCCCAGCTCACCGCCAGGCCAGTGGGAATCAACGAACCAGGGAGTACGCACACCGAGAGTTTCACGTATTTGGTCCACTATTTTCCGCTGCGAGACTGGAAATGAGCACTCGCTGAACTTGTCTCCATGCCGGTGGAATCAATGGCCGCTTCTTCCGCATTCAGAGCAAATTTCTGGACCAATTCATGCCGCATCCCATCTACAATTTCGAGCACGCTGGAGCGGTCAGCGAACTTCTTGAGCGTCGAGTAATGGGGCAAACCTCAATCACACCCCGGTAGGTCGTCTTCAGGTGAGGCCGTAGAATCAGACAGGTCGGCAGCTGCTCCTGCGTGAACTTCTGAGAGGAGTTGCGATACGAATACGGAACCACATACTTGCGGGCAATCCGCAGTGACAGAGAGGTGACTTTCTGAAGTGTGTTCGTGCGAAATGCCTGACTCATCTCAGACTTTAAGCGCATCCAGCATCAAACTTCAAGAACACATTTCAACAAGGCAAGACCAGCTCTAGTCGAGTATGAACGGACCTTGGAGTCGAGCGAAGAAGTCACCTTAATCGTCATGATCAACCTAACTAGCAAAGGGCTCGCAAGAATGAATGCTCATTTTTAAACTTGTTCTCAGACAGCCTCCAGAAATTGCCGCTCGTGTCGGTTTGGTTGATATCAAGCAATTTAGTCAAGAGTTATGTGATCGCCAGGTTTCTGTCATGTTGCGATATTCCTCCATCACGCGATGAGTGATTGTCAGGTCAAGTAGTTCGGCCAGACTGCGAACTCCCAGGCGCTGCATGAGTCGTTGTCGACGAAGTTCAACTGCTCGCTCTGTAATATCCAGTTGCAGCGACATCGATTTGTTGGTGTCGCCGCGGAGGAGCATCATTAAGGTCTCACGATCAGCTCGGCTGAGGTTCTGTATCAGTTCATTCAGGCTTTGAAAACGGCGTTCACTGTCACGCCATGTTGCATCCATTGCCAGGGCAGTGTCAACCTTCTGCAAGAGCGTCTGTGGATCGAATGGCTTTTCAAGAAATTCAATGGCCCCGGTTTTCATCGCTGCCACGGCAGTCGACACGGTGGCATGGGCCGTCATAAAAATGACGGGAATGCGTTTTCCTGCTTCGATCAGGGCACTATACAACTCCAGACCGCTCTGGCCCGTCATCCGGATATCGAGAATCAGGCATCCGGGGAGTGGGGCTTGATAGAACTCATAAAACGCTTCAGCGCTCTCGAACTCCATGACGGGACGATCTAATGCGCGGAGCAAGATCACGAGCGAGTCACGCATGTCGCAATCGTCATCAACGACAAAGACAGTTGGAGGAACTAGAGAGGTCATTGGGGACAGATTCAGCAGATGGTAGTGTGAAACAGACGCGTGCTCCTCGCGGAGCAAGATTTTTAGCCCAAAGAGTTCCTCCGTGGGAGGTGATCAACGTTTCGCTGATTGACAGTCCGATTCCTAATCCACCGGGTTTCGTCGAATGAAACGGCTTGAATTGTGACAAGCTGCATTCTGGAGGAAAGCCGGGGCCCTGATCTTCTACGACAACCATGACTTGACCATGGTCTCGCGTTGAGTCAATGGACAGCACCCGCGTCGTGGGTTCCTGATTCGACATCGCCTGCAACGCATTCTGAACCAGGTTGACCAGCACCTGCTGGATCTGAATGGAATTGATGACCACGAGTTGCGGGTCGTCTTTCGGGAGATTCAAAGATAGCCGAACTTGATGAGCGCGGATCTCTGGTTCACAGAAGTCCACAACTTCCTGAATGAGTTGGCTCAGCGACTCACGTTCTCTTTCTCCGGCTTGAGGACGAACAAAGTTCCTCATTTGCGAGACGATACGGCCCGCCCTGAGCGCTGAGTCTTTGATTCGCTGGGACAGGACGACAAGATCGGATTGATGCGGCAGAGTTTGAGTCGCGATCAACTGTAACGTTTCAGAAAAATTAGAAATCGCTCCGAGAGGCTGGTTCAGTTCGTGCGCGAGCCCCGTTGCAAGTTGTCCGAGGCTTGTTACCCGTCCCATGTGCGCAAGATCTGACTGCAGTTGTCGGGATCGTAACTCAGCCAACTGCCTTTCCTCCACTTCACGAGCTAACGCAGCATTGGCGCTCAAGAGTTCACAGGTTCGTTCGTTCACGCGGAGTTCCAGTTCATCGCGTGCTTGTCGCAGTTCGTTTTCATTTGCAGACAACTGTTGAACTTGTCTACGAATCAATTGAATCGCTGGCCTTAACACAAGAACGGCCAACCCCATTAGCAACAGAAGCGCGAAGCCAGTGACGGTCCCTCCAAGTAATCGAAGTTGTTGGATCCGAGTTTTTGCATCGGACTCACACAGCGCAACGATCTCATCCATCATTCGGAGATACTCCGGCTCATGCTTCAGCAGCTGGTTGATGACATCTGCGGGATCGCGTGCACCGGAGGTCAATGACTCCAAGAGATCGCGCATCGGTTCGAAGTGCGGAGTCAAGCGGGCGAAAGCTGCGCGAATCTCACGTGAGTCTGATTTTAGCAGGTCCAGTTCTGCATCGCCGAGCTGCAGCCCCTCATGGACCCGAATCCATTCTTGAAGCGATGTCTTCAGTTCCTGAATCGTCTCCAATGCAGGTTCAGAGGTACTTGCCAAAACTAAAGCAGATTTCGTTAGTCGTTGACTCAGCATCCTCTGACGGCCCGCAAGATTGATCATTGGGGCAGAGAAGCTCAAGCGAATCAGTAACGGTTGCAGAACTGCCTGATCCAGAATCAAGAGCCCAGCAACGGCGATGAGGACACCGAGGTAGCGGCGCCCCATACGCTGAATTACTTGTTCCGGATTGGTGGTCATGAGATGCAGATCAAAATGCAGTTCCTCGTTCCTGTATTTGACTTGTCCGAATCGTGATGTTTCTGGCTCGGTACTGAGTCTGCCGTGGGGAGATCAGATCAAGAAAAAACCATACCGCTGTGCGGGATTCGCGATGATTCATCGGAAACTTTCCGAAAAGTTCTTCCTGTCAAGGTGTGGCTGCAGATTTCAGATCGCTATCCGTATCGAGATCAGCCGGGATGATGTGCAGCTCTGCCCGTTTCCTGCGCAACTCAAGTAGCACATCCTTCTGAATTCACTCTTCCGCTCTTCGGATACCCGAACAAATCTCCTCGAGGAAGCACTTCGGGCACTCGCTCTGCATTAACACCGAGTCAGAGCAGCGAACTGCCCGCCGATAAGGGAGCTGCCTTTTTGTTCTACCCCAACTGATCAGTTTTCATCTTTTGCACCATGGAGTTCAGGATGACGTTCTCCGGTCTGGCGACACAGATCCGCCTGCAGGACTTCAAGTCTCCTCCGATGCGTGCGTTCCACATGTCGTGGATTGCATTCTTTCTCTGCTTCTTCGCCTGGTTTGGAATTGCCCCTCTTATGCCGGTTGTTCGGGATGAGATGCAGCTGACCAAGGACCAGATCGGTTGGTGCATTATTGGATCGGTGGCTGCGACAATCTTTGTCCGTCTGCTGATCGGTTGGCTGTGTGACCGGATCGGTCCCCGACTGGCATATACAGGCTTATTGCTTCTGGGGGCCATTCCCGTGATGGGGATCGGTCTCGCGCACGATTACACAACATTTTTGTTGTTTCGAGTTGCCATTGGAGCCATTGGAGCATCATTTGTAATCACGCAGTATCACACGTCCATCATGTTCGCC
>CALLWY010000140.1 GCA_938015865.1 uncultured Planctomicrobium sp. | reverse complement strand
GGGCTTCAGGCACGCATCCCGGCCCCGAAATCACGTCCCGAAGTGACCCAGCTGGTCGAGGGGACATTAGCCGTTCGCAGTGGGATGCTCTGGCTGGTGCGTCAGCGTTCCGAAGATGAACGATGGGCGGGGATGTGGGATTTTCCACGTTTCCCGGTGACAACTGTCTCCTATTCCCAGCGACTCACGAAGCTTCAGGCTCATGAGGTCTCTCAGGAGATCGCACTCCAGCTTCAGGAGCAGACGGGAGTCAGGCCGGGCGATCTACAGGAGGTATTACAGATCCGTCACAGCGTCACCCGTTACCGGATCCGTCTGATTTGTGTCGCAGGGAGTCTTGTGGGAGCACTCCCGAAGCTCCGGGATGAACGGTTTCAATGGAAGTCGCTGGACGAGTTGGCGGTCCTACCCATGCCAGTGACCGGTCGTCAATTCGCCACCCATCTGCGTCAGCTGGATGAAGGTCAGCAGCGAGATGGAGAAGGGAATTGAGACCGGTTTGAGAGTGCACCTGGATCCAGCGGGACAACCTGGTTCAGTGCCCTAGTTCAACTGCCAGGTCGCGACAGGAATTCGCCGGGGGCTACTGGGAAAAGTTGACTCCGGTTGAACGGGAGCAGCTTCTCTCGTGGGAGCCTGATACGGTTGAATTTCAGTCGGCATCACTTCCGAAGTGGGGACTGGCGTTGGTGACGCTTGAGCTGGAACCGGACCCGAAACCGCAGGTTGAGGAGCCTGCTGCGGCTCCTGTTGAGCGTCGCCGGTGGATGTGTCCAGTGGGTTCATATTTCGGATCAGGTTCAGAACCCAGCTGGGACGACTGGCCTTTTCGCCTTGCGAATCAGATTCAGCGTTCTGTTGTGGAACGGTGCGACGGGACTCCATCTCGACAGGATTGGGAACCGTCTTCTGCATGGTTGGGAAATTGTGCTGATCCCCATGCGACTTGTATGAAATCGGAGAGTTAGCCCAGTCCGAACCTGAGGATTCTGGTGAAGCCGTTTGGGGTGTCGCAGGTCGGCTTCCGAATGTCTGGGGGGCATTGCCCGGCAACGTCTGGCGCAGGTCGGCAGCGGTCAGAATGGGAGTCGGGCCGGCTGTGCTGACCTCCCGCATCTGGGGACCTGAATCTCCAGAGACGATGGCCTTCTCCGGAACTTTTTCTGCCTTCTTTTGGGCCGTCAGAAGATCTTCGCGGCCTGCCTTGATGACAGCTTCCTGAAGCTCCGGATAGCTTTTCCATGTGGCCTCATTCCAGTTCCGGATATCGACATAGACGCTTCGAATCGGAGGCTGATGTGCGCGAGACACGATCAGAAATCGTTCGTCGGTGCGGACGAGGTGGTACTGCATGGCCAGCAGCGTTCCGATACCGCCAATCGTCAGTCCGAACAGGAAAGGCTTCACCATTGAAAATCTCCTTCGTTCGCCAGACTGCATCCTGCTGATGTGTCCTTGTGGGGTGTTCATACCCAACGCTATCACATCCCCGTAGGCGGGCTTGAGAATCAGTCGATCAGCAAAGAAGAATTGTGCTCAAGAGAGAACTGTCTGCGACAGGAGTGGTACAACGGGACCGGTTTCCCTGACCGGCAGGGTTTCACTGAAACGAACTTCAGAAACGGACCGGATATTCCGTCATGACCGGATCGGAATGATTTCCCGTTCCGTAATGATGGTGTGCATGTACTGATCGTGCGGATCCATCGGAATCTGCGGGACAAGCTGGCACTCAAATGCCAGTCCAACCCGGATGCAGTCGCTTCGCAATTCCGGAATAAGCCGATCGTAAAAGCCCCGGCCGTGTCCCAACCGTCCTCCGCAGCGATCGAATGCGACTCCGGGAATCAGTGCCAGGTCGATTTCTCCGGGAGATACATGGCGGTCGAGGGAATCCCGGAGTGCTGGGCCTGGTTCCAGAATGCCAAATGCTCCCCGTTCCAGTTCGTTCCAGTCTTTTAGCCAGATGAGCTTCAGAACATCCCCGGAGCAGTACGGAACGATGCAGCGACGTGGACCGGTCAATTCCTTCTGAATGAGGGGTGTTGTGACGACTTCGTCACGGACATTGATATAGAACAGGACTGTGCGTCCCTGCTCCCAGACAGGCCAGTGTACAAGTCGATCGCAGATGAGGGCGCTGGCCTGATCTCGATCAGGATGTTCCCGACGCGCCCGTGCGGCTTCCTTTCGAATCTCAGCCTTCAGGACGAGCGAACCGGGATTGGGTTGTGAATCTGCCATCGATTCGTGGATCAGGTGTCTCTCGATTTAATCGATGCGGGTAATTTCACCAGAAAGGAAACGCTGCGGGCCGACTTCCGTCATCAGGCGAAGTGCTCCATCATCATCAATCCCCAGGCACATTCCCGTCACAGTGGAAGTGACCTCTTTCAGCTTCAACAGACGCCCGGTCAGAAAGCATCGTTGTCGACAGCGGTCGATCTGGGTGGGATCGTTCTGGCTGAGGGCGAGAAACTCCAACTCGATCGCCTGAAGAACGGCAACAAGGACATCCGACCGGTTGTGGTGCCCCCCTGTGAGATCTGCCATGGATGTGGCAGTGTGGCGGATCTCTTCCGGAGCGGACTGAAAGGAGTTGTTGGCATTGATGCCAATTCCGATCACGAGCCGGTCTGGGAATTCCGGATGCGTTTCGATCAGGATTCCGCAGATTTTTCGCCCGTTCACGTAAACATCATTGGGCCATTTCCATTGGACCTGTGCGGCTTGGAGGAATTCTTCCAGCGCGCGACAGACGGCCAGCCCGGTGACGAGTGACAGGCGAGGCCACAACGGCCGACTGATGCCGAATTCAGCGGGCGACAGCAGAAGAGAGAAGGTCAGGGCACCGCTGCTGCTCCACCAGGAGTGGTTGTTCCGTCCCCGACCGCGAGTTTGACTCTCGGCACCGATCAGCCGGGGAAGTGGGGCCGGCCCATCGATTGTCTGAAGTGCAAGGGTGTTCGTGGAGTCAACCTCCGGGAGCCATTCGGCATGGCGAACGAAGGACTGGGCAATGATCCGGTCGAGATCAATCACGGTGTTGAGGGGTGGTTCTGGTGGCGGAAGAGGTTCGCAAGTCGAGCCAATGAAAAGTTTTGTTCATACTACTTTCCAATGAAAAAAAGGCACAGCTCCGTGGTGAGGCTGTGCCTTTAAAACCTTCCGGGAAGAAGGAATTTTCATGTTTGGCTATGGTGAGTCAGACCGTTGAGGAGCCGAAAACTCTCATCGCCCTTGTTGCTTCAGTTGAGAGGTTCAATTGAGCAGCGGGTCAGTGTCCGGGCCTTCGATGTCATCCTGAGCTTCTTCCCAAGCGTGAAATGCTTCGAAGAGGTCTGATGAGACAAGGACGACATCCTGAATTCCGACTAGAAGGTTCAGGCTGCAGTTCCCGAGGGCACACCGGATCTCCCGCAGGACGTTCATCGGTGCGACGAGAGTGCTGGGGGGCAGCTCTCGGCATTCCTGAAAATCCAGGCATGCAAGTTCTGGGGTGAACATGGGTAGCTCCTGCCTTCTGTGTTGGTCGGTTGGGGGATCAACCTGTATGACTGCCTGAGTGGCTGTTGCATTCGTTGAGTTCAATAGTCCTCGGGGGAGTGGAAATCTTCAATAAATCTTGGGGGAAGTCCACGAATTTACGGAAATCCCAAGTCTCAGACAGCAATTAAGAAGAGTTTTCGTGTCGAGTGACTTGAACAGCCTGGGGGACTTGTGCCGTCAGGAACAGATGCTGAACTTTGTATGTCTGTATTTACTGCGGAAGCAAGGAATTCCACAAAAGAGACTCAGGATCACTTTGGGATGATCAGGGGGGATGGGAGGTCTTCTGCTGTTGAGTTCGCAGCCGATCCCTGTTCCAATCATCAAAGAAAACGATTCTGTCGATTAAGAGTCGTCTTTCGCTTATAGTGATCATCCTGAAACACATAGCGCCGTCCTCTGGCCGACCGCCGCTCTCGCGTCTCAATGACCGCTGGATCTGGGGACGTTGAAGAGGGCACGCTGTTCCTTCCGAGGACATTTCGAGAGTTTAATACGAGGAAAACCTGTCATGCGCCGACCCCGGTTCCTTGCTGCCTGCTGGCTTGTTCTGAGTGCAACTTTTGTGAACGGTGCGGAGCCGAATGCCGATTCGGAAGCGGCAAAAGCGGCTGCAGATGCGCTCCGCAAACTGGGAGGGAACGTCATTGCTGTGGCCCAGAATGATCCCCGGCTCGACGTGACGTTGAATCTGGCAGGGGATGCGGTGACCGATGAGGCGCTGACTCATGTCGCTCAGCTTCCCTCAGTCATCTGGCTGAATCTGGCTGGAACGAAAATCACCGATGCGGGACTGGCCAAGATTGCCGGGATGAAGTCACTCGAAAAACTTCATCTGGAGAAGACGCTGATTGGCGATGAAGGGCTCGCCCATCTCGCTGGTCTGGAGAATCTGACCTATCTCAATATTTATTCCACTCAGGTGACTGACGCTGGCCTGAAGCACCTTCACGGCCTGAAGAAGCTGAAGAACCTGTACATCTGGCAGAGCAAGGTGACGGAACAGGGAGCAGCCGAACTGAAAAAAGTCCTCCCGGAACTTCAGATCGTTGGAGAGGTGAAGCTGGCGGCAGTTGAAGAGGAGAAGAAGCCGGAAGAGAAGAAGCCGGAAGAGAAATGACCCGGTCCTTGGGGCTGTCGCTGGGAGCGTTTTCGCAAGCGTTGTGAAACGGACTTCCAGTCCGGGACGGTCTCTTGTGCTGTAACTCCTTTCTCCTCCGTTGGATCGGCACGTTTTACCTGTCTTTCGGGGTGAGTCGTACCGAGCCGGCTCGGGTGGAAAAACGCTCTTGGTGGGATTTTGGGGGGCGGAGTATACTCCGCCCCCCGATTACGTTCGGGAGTTCCGTGTTTTCCGTTTCCTCAGACCCGGCATGCGTTTTCAATCTGTACTGATCTGGCTTGCGCTAGGCAGCAGCATCTGGACGGGCTTTTCCGGATGTGTGAGCCGCCGGATGACGATCCGTACCAATCCCCCCGGGGCACTCGTGGAGGTGGATGGGAAGCGGTTGGGGACGTCCCCCGTCTCGACTGATTTCACCTACTACGGAACTCATGAGTTCACAATTTCGGCTCCGGGATATGAGACACTCACGGTTCAGCAGAAGGTCAAGCCCCCGTTCTACCAGTGGGTCCCTATTGACTTCTTCACGAACCATTTTCTGCCCGGGCGCGTGACCGATCGGCACGACTTCACCTACACACTTCAGCCGACACAGACTGCAATTGACGATGAGCAGAATCTCATCAATCGCGGGCGGAACTTCCGCTCGCAGGCTGAAATCGGACGCTGAGTCGCATTCTGCGCGCGTGATCCCGTCATTCTGCGAATTGTCCTGTGAGGGGATCAGACCGTCGGGTAGACCCACTCCCCGCGATAGGATCGCTGGAGCAAAGCATTAGCGTCGTCGTCGCCGGGGAAAATTTCCTTTTCCCCGTCCCAGTTAATACTTCGCCCAAGTTTGAGCGAAATCATTGCCAGCAGACTCATGCTGGTCGCCCGGTGACCGATCTCCGCGTCTGCTACTGGAGACCGTTTTGTCTCGATGCTTTGCAGGAAATCGTGCCAGAGCAGGGGAATGTTGTGCCCATCCTTCTCGTTGTCGAATTTCGGGTCTTCGTGAATGACCGGTTTGTTCGTGTCGGTGGGATAGAACGTCCATCCATCTTTCCATCCCATGTGGAAGACCCCTTTTTCCCCGTAGAAATAACAACCGTAAGGGTGCCTGTTCGCGTTAGAGCGTCCGAATCGCTGGTTCTCCCATGACACGGTGAAGGAATCGAACTCGTAGATCGCGACCTGATGATCGGGTGCATCCGTGGTCTGCTCTGTCTCAGTCAGCACCACAGGACCACGGATCGGACGTCCCCCTGATGAGAAGATTTTTTTCGGGTGCTGTTCTTCACTCCACCAGAGAAGCTGGTCGAACCAGTGGACCCCCCAGTCTCCAATGGTCCCGTTGGCAAAGTCGAGGAACTGCCGAAACCCACCGGGATGAATCCGCCTGTTGAACGGGCGAAGTGGGGCAGGCCCGCAGTACATGTCCCAGTCCAGTCCTTCAGGGACACTGGAGTTCGGGGAGGGGGCTTCGTACCAGCCTCCTTCGTGAACAAAGATGCGGACCATTCCAATCTTGCCGACGTTCTCCGGGTTTTTCAGGAACTTCATTCCGGAGACATGATGCGGGCCGATGCGTCGATGCAGTCCCACCTGGACCGTCCGGTCCGCCTGTCGGGCGGCATTAACCATCGCCCGGCTTTCTCGAATGGTATGGCCGGTCGGCTTTTCGACATAGACGTGTGCCCCACGTTGAAGAGCTTCAATGGATTGCAGGGCGTGCCAGTGATCGGGAGTTGCGATGATCGCAATGTCGATCTGCTCCTTATCGAACATCTCCCGGTAATCGCGGTACTCGCGAGGCTCATCGCTTGTGAGCGCACTCAGTTCATCGGCTGCGGCCGAAAGCTGATTCTGATCGACATCACACAGTGCGACCACCTGTGATTGTCCTGCCTTGACCGCCTCGGTCAGGATATTCATCCCCCACCATCCGGTCCCGACGAGAGCAGTGCGATATTTCCTCGCTTTGTTTGCCCCATGAATTGCGGGAGCTGCAAAATTGAGGGCTCCCGCAGCAGCCAGACTCGTCTTCAGAAAATCGCGTCGCGTTGTCTGCATGGGAAACACTCCGGATTGATTGAGGCAGCAAAAAAACGGGGTGGGGGAACAGATCTGATGACGGCGATGAGGAACTCAATATCCCGCCAAGGGAGAACAGGTTCAGGAAGGACATTCAATGCCGTCGTCCTCACTCCCCTCTGAGGCAGGTGGTCGAATTGTCTTCGGAATTCGATGGTGATCTGTGATTCAGAATCAGCATCCAAAGCAGTTTCGGAACCAGATCGATGGACGTCAACACTCCCGGATTGGAGGCGATCGCAATGGAGCACGGAGGGGTGGTCTGTCGCAGAGGAGACATTTTGCATTACTTAACTTCTTTCGCTAAACTCGGCTGAAATCAACAGTTGTTCATGTTGTTTGTGCTTCTGTGGCGGAGTTCAACTGCTTGTAGTCGATCTGCGCCCGTTTCGAGATTTCATACAGGGAGCCGAAATGCCCCGGGTTTTTGACGTGCTGAGGCTGATCTTCGGGTGCGTGACCATCTGCGTATTGGGGGCGACATCAGCGGCTGCCCAGACAGTGCTGGTCGAAGCGGAAGGGTTTGACTCACGTGGGGGGTGGTCTCTCGATACCCAGTTTATTCAGAACATGGGATCGCCCTATCTTTTGGCTCACGGGCTGGGGCGACCTGTCGAGGATGCAAAGACAACTGTCACGATTCCAGCAGCGGGGACGTATCACGTCTTCGTCCGGACAAAGGACTGGGTAGCGCGCTGGAATGCCCCCGGTCAGCCGGGCCGGTTTCAGGTTCTGATCAACGGGACTCCGCTCAAGGAGACCTTCGGGACGACGGGTGCCGAGTGGCATTGGCAGCCGGGAGGAACGATCGAGCTTCCCGCTGGCGATGTGACGCTTGCTCTTCACGATCTGACAGGATTCGACGGTCGGTGTGATGCCATCGTCCTTTCGACCGATTCTACTCCCCCACCTAACGACAGCTCGGTCCTCCCGGAATGGAGGATGAAGCATCTCGGTCTTCCTTCAGAACCTGAGACCAGAAGCGGCTACGATCTGGTCATTGTGGGAGGGGGATATTCAGGGATGGGAGCCGCCATCTCCGCTGCACGAATGGGGTGCAAAGTCGCGCTGCTTCAGGACCGGCCGGTTCTTGGCGGGAATGGATCGAGCGAGATCCGTGTCTGGTCACAGGGCCTAATTCGCCGTGGAAAATACCCGCGGATTGGAGAGATTGTTGAGGAATTCTGTGACCATGCCCGCAAGTCGCCCGGGACGGCTCAGGAATTCGAAGACGAAAAGAAAGAACGAATTGTCCGGGCGGAAAAGAATATCGATCTCTTTCTGAATGCCCACGCCTATCAGGTTGAGATGGACGGGGACCGGATTGCAGCCGTTCTGTCGCTGGATACACGTACAAATCAGAGGACCCGCTTTAAGGGGACCCTGTTCTGCGATGCAACAGGGCACGGCACCATCGGAGCACTGGCCGGAGCCGACTTCGACCAGACCGAAAAGGGGCGAATGGGGATGAGTAACATGTGGACCTGGGATGAAGGGAATGTCCCTGTTTCGTTCCCGGAGACTCCCTGGGCGCTCGACCTGAATATGGCTGATTTCCCTTACCCTGTCCGCAATCACGGCGAGTGGTTTTGGGAAAGTGGCTATGACAAAGATCCGATCAACGATGCGGAGGGGATTCGGGACTGGAACCTCCGCGCGGTCTTTGGGGCATTCAATGCGATGAAGAATCGCGATGGGGCCGATCAGCATCAGAATGCCTATCTGACATGGGTAGCCTACATCGGCGGTCCTCGTGAGTCCCGTCGACTGTTGGGAGACGTGATTCTGAGCCAGGACGACATTGTCCAGAAGAAAGACTTCCCGGATGGCTGTGTCCCCAGTACATGGTCCATCGATCTTCATTATCCCAAGAAGCAGTTTGCCGCGAAATATCCGGACAATCCCTTTATCTCCATTGCAGTTCATGATCGACGTGTCGATCGGAACTTTGGCTATCCCGTGCCATACCGTTGCTTCTATTCCCGAAATATTCCGAACCTCTTCATGGCGGGGCGTTGCATTAGCGTGACGCACGAGGCTCTGGGCACGGTGCGTGTCATGAAGACCTGCGGAATGATGGGAGAAGTGGTGGGAAAGGCGGCCAGCCTGTGCAAGATCTACAGCTGTGACCCACGCGAGATCTACGAGCGTTACTGGCCGGAAATGGATCAACTTCTGAAGCTGCCGGGGAAAGCCTATCGTCCCACGGTGAATGATCAGATCATTATTCCTGCTGATGCATTGGCTCTGGCAGCCTCGGATGGTTCTCTCATGGGGAAGAACCCCTCAGAATTACCGGGGGTGATTCTTGATAACCGCGATGCCCGACTGGAGGGAGAATGGACCAGCGGAACCGGCCTGAAGGACTTCATTGGCTACGAATATCTCTACGCCTCTCCCAACAGCAAATCGACCGCGACGTTCGAATGGATTTCCGGGGAAACAACTCCGATTGAACTCCGGTTGGCCTATCAGGCTCATCCCAACCGGGGGACGCAGGTTCCCGTCTCCATTCAGGTGGGTGGGGAAACACAACAGCGAAAAATCGATATGCAGGCTCTCCCTCCGCTGGATCGGGCGTTTATTTCGCTCGGAGAGTTTCGCGTGAAGAAAGGGGAACGGGTGACCGTCACTGTCAGCACCGAAGGGGCAGGCGGGGTCGTCCATGTTGACGCTGTGCAGATCCTCCCCGTGAAATGACGACACACGGGATGGACTCCAGAGCGACAATTCGGCCCATGCTTGTTCATCTGGGGAGAGTGGCGCTGCTTGCGACCATCCTGCTATTGATGAACTGGCAGCAGGCCCGCGTCCTCAGCGAGTTGCGTGCCCGTGGTTTGGATGCAGTGCCGCTGAACGAGATTCAGAGTCTCTTCCCCGAGGCAACCGCGCTGGGGACTGCGGACTCGCAGGGGGGGCGGCTTGTTTTGAACGGCGACAACGTGATTGGAGCCGTGTTGCAGACCTTCCCGGAAGCAGAGAAGTTTCTCGGGTTTTCCGGGCCGACGAATGTCCTGATCGGATTGGGACCAGATGGGGGAATTGTTGGTCTGCGGATTCTCTCCAGTGGCGATACGCGGGATCATCTCGCGCTTATTGAACGGGACTCCCGTTTCCTGAATTCGCTTAATGGACTGGACCGGAATCAGGCCCGCGAAAAGTCCGTTGATGCCGTCACAGGGGCAACGCTTACCAGTTTGGCCATCCTTCAGGGGATCCGCGCCCGACTGGGTAAGTTGCCCGAGTCTCTCAAATTCCCCGTAGACTATTCATTGGATGACGCCCGGCAGATCTTTCCCGAGGCCGCTGAGCTGGATCGCGATTCCTCGGCACCGGAGTTATGGCTGGTCTCCAATGAGAAGGGGGAGCCGCTGGGATGGCTGCTGTCCAACTCTCCTTCGGGAGATGAGATCATCGGTTATCAGGGACCGACTCGGGCGTTTCTGGGAATGCGACTGGATGGAACAATCCTCGGTCTGGTGGTGAAAGAGAGTTTTGACAACGAACCCTATGTCGGAACCGTGCGCGGCGACCGCTGGTTTGCCCAGATCTTCAACGATCGGCCTCTCGAAGAGTGGGGGAAACTGAGCTGGGAAGAAGCGGGAATCGAAGGGGTCTCCGGAGCGACGATGACCAGTCAGGCCGTTGCGGAAGGTCTGCTGGTTGCTGCCAGAAAGATCACAGAGATTCGCCAGAGGGAGCAACAGCAGTATCAGGATGCCGCCGAGATGCGATGGAAATCTGTTCTGACCATCAGCGTGATCCTGATGGGTCTGGTGGTGGGATTCACTCGGCTCCGGGGGAACAGATGGGGACGTGTTGCCTGGAAGGTCCTTGTGATTGTTGCCCTGGGGGTGATCAATGCAGACCTGCTCTCCATGGCGATGTTTGTCGGCTGGGCTCAAAGTGGTCTTCCGTGGCGAAACGCCGTCGGCCTGATCTGTCTGGCAGCAGCTGCGATGACTGTTCCGATCGTTTTCAAGCGGAATGTTTACTGTGATCACCTCTGCCCTCATGGAGCATTACAGCAGTTGCTTCCCCGTCGCTGGAAGATCAGGAATCTCCCGCGGTGGATCGTTCGTGGGTTGCGACTCATCCGCCCGGCCCTGCTGACGATCATCGTGCTCGTGCCGATGCTGGGATGGTCAATGAGCCTTGTGGATCTGGAACCGTTTGATGCCTATGCCTGGCGGGCAGCAGGGGTGGCGACGGTCTCAATTGCCGTGGCTGGCTTGGGATTATCCCTGTTCATCCCGATGGCGTATTGCCGCTATGGGTGTCCGACCGGAGCCGTGCTGGATTATCTGCGTCGGAATAGTCGAAGCGACCGGCTGACTGCAGCCGATGGATTGGCAGTGCTGCTTTGCGCGATCGCATTTGTCTGCTATCGCATCTGATCAATCCCATTTGGTGAATGCCAGTTTCAGACTGCCGTCGCTGTCACTCGTTTTCTGAAGAGAGTTCGCCTGAACCGGAACTTTCGGAGGATGCCTCCTCCGAGGCTTCAGATGCGTTTGTTTCAGGCCAGAGCGATTTGACCAGCATTGTTGCATACGATCCAGCTGGTAACGAGAACGAGAGCGTGACACAGATTCGTCCGGGATCGAGATCGTCCGAGGCGAAGGTCCAGTCAAGATCCGATAAAGGAATCCAGATCGGCCTTTGTGCCCGTGAAAAGAATCGATCACGTGGGAACTTCACCTTCAACGCTGAAAAGCTCCATCCCAGTCTTTGCAGGGTCGACTCCATCCACGCCCCATCCGGTTCCTCTTCCTGTTTGACTCGCGCCGATGGAAGGGGAAAGGATTTCTGCTGCAGTTGGTTGGTCTGGTCAAGCGTCAGGCTACGGGGAAAACAGACCGGGCCGGTTTTGAGTGGGATCTGGATGAGCTGATCCTCTGGGGAATTCTCCGCCATCCACAGGCTGACCATGCGATTCCAGAGGTCACTTTGCAGAGCCGACAAAAAGAGCCCCCGGAGGTCCCCATTCACGATGCCCCATGCCCCCTTGAAATCGCGGGGCTTGTCGCAAAGGTAGGTCACAATGCTGCGACGATGGGATCGATCCAGAAGCTGTTTGCAGGTGAGCCAGTCATTCCAGTGTTCCCGGAGGATCGCTTTCTGACGCCGCTCCTTTGCGTCGTCGTCGGGATGATGCTCCGCGAAGGTGAGCCACAATGCTTTCTCATAGTCCTCACGGACCCACGCTTCCCCGACAAACCCGTGCCCGGCATACCACGAGCCGAATCTCTGGTCATCAAAATAGTTGGGGATTCCTGACGCGCGCCGCTCAGGAAGGATTTTTTCCAGTCGGGGCTGTTCTTCGGGGGAAAGTGACCGAACGACCAGCACAAACCGGTTTCCAACGATGTCGTTGGATCGGGTTTCCCGTGATGCCTGTCCCAGGTATGTGAGCGAAAGTGATTCGTCGTTCCAGGAGCGACGGGGGCCATTGCGAATGGTGACAATCTGTCTGGTGACGGCATGCCGATCCTTCAGGCCTGCGTGTGCCATGTTTCGGCGGGGAAGATTGAGCGTTCGCGAATAGTGGTTTAACGCATCCAGCGTGGTCCAGCCGGTTTTCTCCAGCTCATAAACCGCATGGTTCCCTGAACGCCCCACTGGCAGGGAATTAACCTCTGTGACCCGAAAGTCGTCAACAAGCCGTCGTAATTTCATAAGATGGAAAATTTGCAGATTAGGTAAGGTGGGTTGGTTAGCCAGAGTTGTGAGCCCGACGGCATGTTGCGACTAATTTATCAGAAGTGAGAGGGGGCTTGAATCACCACGTCCGATGTCCAATTTTGGCAACAGTTCAGAAATGGAATCGCTTTTACAGGGACGAGTTGCATAAAATCATTCAAATCAGAACCCGCTTGAATGCGGCCGTTCATTTCGGTGGTATGGTTGAATGGATTTAGTCATTCGTAATGGATTCTTTTCAGCAAAATTCCGCCAGTGTCTGATTGGGGAACGATCTTCTCTGGGAATGACGAATGCGGTCGGGCACACTGGTGCCCGTTTTGCGTCTGAGTTTGTGAACCAGAGCAGAAGTCAGTGAGTTCAATTGTCAGTCGTCGACGACTGATCGAAATTTGAGTAAATCGGGCGATAACAAAGAAAACAGAGACGACGGCGGGCCTTGAATCATCACCGTGACAGCGTGTGTGCAGAGATTACGTCGGTGCCCATTCCGGATTTCATCATCTGATTGATCCGTCATGACTTCCAATCCCCCTACCACGCAGCCGAATTCTCGCTGGATCTGGCCGTTCGAAATTCTCGAACAGATTGGCGAAGGGGGGATGGGAGTTGTTTATCGGGCTCGCTATGTGGTGAACGGGCGATTAGTCGCTCTCAAAATGCTTCCCAATGATATTGCCGACAAGACGGCACTGGCCCGATTTGAACGCGAAGTTGAAGTCCTTAAAACACTCAAACACCCGAATATTGTCCGGTCGTTTGGAGGGGTTTGCGAAGACAAGCGGCGCTTCTATGCGATGGAGCTACTCGAAGGGGGATCGCTTGAAGACCAGCTCATCGCCAAAGGAAAACTCCCTTGGGAACTGGTAATTCAGTACGGCCTACAGATGTGTGCCGCGCTGGACTATTCGCATGAGAAAGGGGTCGTTCATCGGGATGTCAAGCCGAGCAACTTCCTGATTTCTCCTTCTGGACAGCTGAAGCTCAGCGACTTCGGCCTGGCGAGTGTCAGTGCTCATCGCAAGATCACCGCAGCTGGGAAAACCGCCGGGACATTTCTCTACATGGCCCCGGAGCAGATTCGAGGGCACGAGGTCACTCCCCGGACTGATCTGTATGCACTGGGATGCGTGTTATACGAACTGGTGACCGGTCAGGTTCCATTTTTAGGGGAGACTCCCGGAGCCACGCTGCATCTTCATTGCCATGCCACTCCAGTGCGTCCGACAGAGAAAGCGCTCGACTGCCCGCTGGCACTGGAAAAGATCATTCTCAAACTGCTGGAGAAGGATGCGGAAAACCGGTATCAGACCGCAGCAGAAGTCGCCAGAGACCTCCGGGCTGTGAGCCAGACGGTGACGATTACGGTTCGTCGTCGCCCCGGAGAGATTGGGTCAGATCATTTGGATGCGCCCACTCGTGAGAGCATTGAAGCTCAAAAGCAGACACTTCCGGTTTCAGCTCAGCAGGCCCGTGTCCCGTGGAACACGATGATGATCATTGGAGCCCTGCTGTTTCTGTCGTGTGCCTGGAATGGGTACCAGTGGAGCCGACTCCACGCGCTATCGCGGAGCAGTCAACTTTGGGAGGAAGCGCTTCACAGCGAGATTCCGGATGTTCGGACTCAAGCTGCCTACTCAATCGGTGAGTTGGCCAAAGACGATCGCCGGATGTTAAAGGTCCTGCGAGAGGAACTCGAGTCGGATCAGCCCGCACAACGGATCGCAGCCCTCTCCGGGCTCGCTCGTGCAGGTCAGTCTGCCAGCAGTCTTCTCCCTGCCATGATCAAAATCCAGAAAGAAGATGCGAATCAGGAGGTTCGG
>CALLWY010000139.1 GCA_938015865.1 uncultured Planctomicrobium sp. | reverse complement strand
CAGTATGGGGCAGCGGGTTGGTTACCTTGGGGGAGAGTCCGGCCGCCGGAGTGGTCATCCCCCGCTGACGCGAATCTTCATCGTTCTTCGAAAAGGAACAACCGAAGTTATTACCGCGTTTCCAAAATAACATCCTCTCCTTCAATTCAGGGCAATCGCTTTTCTTATGCCGAGCTCCTCTTCCCGACTGAATTTCGGAAACTGCCCTCTGTGTGAGCAGGGGGTGATTTATCCGGTTTGCTGTCCGAATTGCAATGAGTGGTCGGCACTATGCGATGAGTGCGAGGCGATGTGGGGAGATCCACGTATGGTCCGCGATCGTCGGCCGAACAGCCAGCATCCCTATTGCCCGCACTGTCAGGATTCCGTTGCAAAATGGCGATTTGGGACCCACAAGCAGATTTCTCAGGCAGGATTTGAAGATCTTCTCGACGACGATTCGTCCCTGTGATGGGTAATCGCTCTCTTCAGTAATGATCATTGGGATGGATCACTGGAATGAAGGAGTGAGCACGAGACTGCTCTCCACACTTCCAGCCCGAACTTCATTCCCAAGCGAGATCCACGGGCCGGTTCCATTTCCTTTCCCCTGCCCGTCGCTGTTGGTCAACAACTCCCCGATGTCTCGAATGAATTCCTTTACGGGTTCGATTGAGATGTTTCCGAAGAATCCGGGTGTTCATACGGCAGCATCTTGAGAAACTCCACCAGATCGCTTAATTGCTGTTCATTAAGCGAGCTTGTTTTGCCGTGTCGGTCCTGCCGGTTGGCAGTGGTGAGCACTTCCATCAACGTGGTTGCTTTCCCGTGATGCAGGTAAGGTGCGGAGCGGTAAACTCCCAGAAGTGTCGGGGTGTCATATTCAGGCCCCATCAACTCCGTAGGATCATCTTCCCCGGTCCCGACATTGTGCATTTTCCGGTCGGTGTAATATGGGCCGGAGTGGCATTCCGCACATCCAACTTCCTTCGAAAAGAAGAGTTCTTTCCCCCGGAGTGCAGCGGCAGTCAGGCCATTTTTGGCATGAGGGCTCAGTTTGAAGCGGTGGGAATTTGTGTACGCTGCAAGGGCATCCAACTCGGGGGAAAGCCCTGCATTCTTCTCTCCAAGGGGATCGTTGATCTTTCCTCGGACCAGCCCTTTCCCCTGCATGAGTGGAGAGCGAATCGTGTGTTCAAAATCCTGCACTTCATCCCGGTCTGCGGACCAGTGAATGGGATGAGTTTCTTTCAGGCCAAAGAGTGGTTGAGTATTTCGGAGCCCTTCCGGTTGCTGCCATGTCCGGCCGTCCGCATCGCCGTCAGGATGGCAGCTGGAGCAGGAAATCCACCGCTGCTGACTCATCGGAGGATTTGCGGAATAGAACAGCTTCTTCCCGAGTAGCTCTTCCGGAGTTCCGGGCCAGCTGCAGACGGTGACTATTCCGAGTCGTTCCAGCGAATTCGCGTCTACTGCCTCTACCGTGAAATCAAGGGCGTTGTAAAGATAGAAGATCTTTCCGTCGGGAGAGACACGGATTGCCCGTGGGTTGGACCCTGTGCGTCGCAACTTGGCGTATTCCAGTTCAATGTAGTCGTCATCGATCACGCGGCAGACGAACATGTCGTCCGTCCCGCTGAAAATGACATACAGAAACTTCCCATCCGGAGAGATCGCGACTTCCCAGGGATTGGCCACGACGTACACGCTGCGAAACGAATCCATCTGCACCCGCGTTCGCCGTTTCCCTTCCCCCGGGTGGGTATCGACGATGCCGACGTAGGGAAAGATCGATCCGGCACCATGATTAACGGTCGTCAGTGATCGCTGCATCGGAAGATACGCCTTCTCCCGCCGAGGATGCGCGATGATCTGCCGGGCGATATTGTCTTGCGCAGAACCAACCCATTCATCTTCGACCAGGAGCGTCTCCGGATGAATTGCCTTGACGATTCCGGTGAGATACTCCGTGATCAGGATCTTTCCTGCCGGTGTCAGAGCGATGCCGCGCGTGAACTTCCCGACGGTACCGCGATGGGTCTGGACCTTTTGAACGGGATCAATACGAATTATCTCGCCGGGATATTCCAGCGTGGCCCAGAGAGTCGTTCCATCGGGACTCGAGACGATTCCATATGGTTCGTCAAAGACATCCAGTTTTCCGGTGATCGTTCCTGAGTCGGCATCGATGAAGGTGATGTTGTCGTCCCCGTACACAGCGACGGCCAGCTGGCGGGTGGAGCCGATAAATGTGACCCCTTCGGGATGTTTCCCCACCGGGATCTCGTGCAGCAGCTTCATGTCCGGCAGCGAAACAATCGAGACGGTTCCGCTGTCGCGATTGGAACAGGCCAGCAACGATCCATCAGCTGTGAGATCCATCAGGCTGTTGGACGTGCCCGCCATTGCGGTTTGAATCAGGATTGCTCCGAGGGCATATCCCCAAAACAGGGATCTTAGCGGTCGCATCATTGTTGAAATCCTTCCAATTGATGCGACTAGATTAGCAATTGGAACGGTTATTTCGTCAATGCGAGCATGGTGGGGTGTTGATTTTTCTCAACATTCCGTTGTGATCGGCGTCTCTTTGCCCCGCTGCCTCAGAAAGTCAACCGGATCATCAGCTTCCTCCCCTCTCCTCCCGGTTTTGGACCTAAAGTCCTTTCAAATGTCCGCGCCGATTCGGGTCAGGCTCGCTCCCGCCGGCAGGGTAGAACGAACCTAATACCGGACCGAGATTGTTGATATGTCCTGGAAACTGAAAGCACATGCGCTAGCCATTCTCAGCCGCATCCCCGCTGGTCAGACGTTGTATCATTTCCTTCAGCGGGTTGCCGGAACCAATCGCGTCCAGCCACGCCGCGATCTGGACCGAGCCTTTGAACTGGTTGATCTGGCTCAACAGGCGGGGGGAACAATCGAAGGGGCAGCCTGTCTGGAAATTGGCACAGGATGGCATCCGTTTGTTCCCTTTGTGTTGGCACTCGGAGGGGCGCGCCGGGTCCTGACCTATGACGTGAATCCCTGGCTCACGTTCTCCTATGCTCTGGAGACGTGGAAGTCACTGGAGCTTTTCCTCCCGGAAATCGCTGCGAAGTGTGGGCGCCCGGAGCACGAGGTCTGGGACCTGTACCGAAGCGTCCCGGAGAACCCACAGTCGATTCGGGATTTGTTTGATCCGCTGTGCATTCAATACCTCTGCCCAGCGGATGCCCGGGCCACTGGACTTCCCACCTGTTCAATCGATCTGGTGGTCAGTTCGAATGTCCTAGAACATATCCCCCGGGAAATTCAGTCCGCGATTCACTGCGAAACATTCCGCATCCTCAAGCCGGAGGGACTGTGCGTTCATCGATTCAATCCACAGGACCATTATTCCACAGTGGATGCTTCGATTACCCATGGCAACTTTCTGAAGTATTCCTCGAATCAGTGGCACTGGCTGGGAGGCAGTGGGCTGGCCTATCACAACCGCCTTCGTTCTCCCGAGTATCGACAGCTCTTTGAAGACGCCCGGCTCTCCATAGAAGTGTTCCGTGAGCGGATTGATGCCCGCACTCTGGAAGAGATCCGAAGTGGAAAACTTCAGGTTCATCGGGACTTTCAACGATTCACTCCCGAGGAACTTGCTGTCGACTATGTCTGGGTTGTCGCCCGGAAGCCGGTGATTACCCGCTCACCAAAAAGCGGCGCTCCCGGTGTGGCATTGTCCGGAAATGGCCGGGAACCTGCCCTGGAACAACTCGTTTAAGAGCCGACGTTTGGAGCGTGTGGGGTGCTTCACTCCGGGTGAGAATTGACGTCGGCGGCATCCTGAAGCAAATCTCAGACGAGACCTGAATCATCATGACCCTGGTTGAACTTCTTTTTTGGGGCTCGGTCGGTCTGATCGCCTATGCCTATGCAGGCTATCCGATGATTCTCTGGCTGCTCGTCCGATGTCGAGCTGCGCGGCGCCCCGCTCCCAAAATTCAGGGGGCACGGGACGAATTCCCACGAGTTTCGTTAATTATTGCAGCCTACAAGGAAGAGAGTGTGATTCTGCAGCGACTGCAGAATGCGCTCACGCTTGATTATCCAGCAGATCGACTCGAAATTATTGTTGGCTGCGATGGCAATGAAGACGCCACAGCGGAGCTGGTCCGAACCGTCGATGACAGCCGGATTCGACTGATGGCTTTTGAAAATCGTCGGGGAAAGCCATCGGTTCTCAACGACTGTGTTGAAGTCGCAACCGGGGAATTGATTGCCTTTTCTGATGCAAATACGTTTTGGAACCGTGATGCCCTGAAACTCCTTGTCGACCATTTTCGCGATTCGAACGTCGGAGGAGTCTGCGGGCAGTTATTGTTAACAGATCCAGCGACCGGGGATAATGTCGACGGCCTTTACTGGAGATACGAGAACTTTCTGAAGAAGTGCGAAGGTCAACTCGGGGCACTGCTCGGATTTAACGGTGCCATCTACGCAATACGTCGGGAACTATGGACCCCGATCCCGCCGCAGACCATCGTGGATGATTTCCTGATCGGGATGCGGATTCACCAGACTCGAAGGCGGCTGATTTTTGAAGAAAAGGCGGTGGCTCATGAAGAGACAGCCCCGTCAATCAGTGCCGAGTTTCACCGCAGAGCCCGGATCGGTGCGGGGGGATTTCAAAGTTTGTGCTGGCTGCTGCCATTGCTGAGCCCCCATTACGGGCTTGTGTCATTTGCGTTCTGGTCCCATAAAGTTCTGAGATGGCTGTGTCCGGTCTTTATGGCACTGGCCCTGCTGGCCAATCTTCTTCTGATGACACATCCGTTGTATGCGGTTTTCTTTGTCCTCCAGCTCGGATTTTATGCGGTGGCTTTCGCTGGTCGCTTTCTTCCGAATCGCGGAGCACTTTCGAAATTCGTCCGTCTCTCGTCGATGTTTGTTGAGATGAATGCGGCTCTCGCGGTCGGATTTTACCGATGGGCCAGCCGGCGGCAGTCCGGCGCATGGAAACGAACGGCCCGCTCCCAGGAACTCACCCGGAACGATGCGCAACCAGCGAGAGAGCTGTCTCAAAGTGTCCGCTAACCCTGGAAGTTGTGACCAGTTTCTGAAGGCTGCGATTGTTAACTCTTTAATAATGCTTCCCGTGGCAGACTAGCTGAAGATTTGGCGAATTGCTGGTTCACTTCGGAAATAAATTCTCGCTTCTGTGCCCATCGCAAATGGACAGAGTGAATACTGAATTTTAATTGTGATCGGGCAGTCGATTACTGTTGGGGAGCCGGCGGCATCCATTCCGTTGGAAACACGACGGCGTAAAGGAAGACGACAACCCCCACAAGTGCTGCCAGAGCGATACTGTGCCAGAACACGCTTCGGAGGATGGTCCCCTCCTCTCCCTCCTGTTTGGTCGCAACAGAGGCGACAACGAGGCTTTGGGCATCGATCATCTTGCCCATCACCCCACCGGTCGTGTTGGCGGCAGCAGTGAGAATCGGATTCAGCCCCAGCTGCTGAGCAGTGATCTTCTGTAGTCCTCCGAAAAGAACGTTTGATGATGTATCGCTTCCCGTCAGAGCAACTCCCAGCCATCCAAGCATGGCGCTGAAGAATGGAAACAGAATTCCGGTGCTTGCAAAGGCCAGCCCCATTGTGGCATCCAGACCGGCGGCCTTTGTTGTGAAACCAAGCGCCATCATCGCAGAGATGGTCAACAGGGAGGCTCGAAGTCGAAGAAGTGTTCCCAAAAAAATCTTTATGAGTTGAACGGGATTCATTCCAAGCAGGAGCCCGCTGGAAATCGCAGCCAGAAAAAGCCCTGTCCCTGTGGCGGTGAGCCAGTTGAGCACGAATACCGCCTTTTCGGCGACAGGCTCAGCGACAACGGGTGGGGTTCGAATGACTCCATTGTGCAGAAGAGGGATAGGAAATTCTGGCTTAGTGGGGTGTTTCAGGATCGCTGGGATCAGTTGAGTTGTCGAATTTTCGTCGGACACGACTTCCTGAAGGCCGAATGTCAGCCCGTTCAGAGTCTCTTTGACTTCCGGAACCCCCCAGACGAAGACAAGGAGCGACATCAGAAACCAGGGGAGCCAGGCACGGAAGACGTCTGCTGGCGGGTGCTTTGAAGGATGATTGGCCAACTCCACTGGCTCGGGACGATCGTCGGGCTGTTTGGCGGGCTTCCACAGCTTCAAGAGGAGGACGCATGCTCCCATGGAGACAATGGAAGCGACAATATCGACGAGCCAAGGGCCGTGATAGTTGCTGATGAGAAACTGCATCAGGGCGAAACTGCCCCCCGAAACGAATGGAATGGGCCACACTTCGAGCATCCCTTTCCATCCGGACATCGCACAGAGAATCCAGAACGGAACGATAAACGAGAAGATGGGGAGGATTCGGCCCGCAGCGGCGCTGAGGTCTTCGATCGGGAGTCCAGTTACTGCCGAAAGTGCAATCAAAGGGGTTCCGAGTGCTCCGAACGCGACCGGAGCGGTGTTCCCGATGAGTGCAAGGGTGGAGGCCTGAAGCGGATGAAACCCCAATCCCATCAGCATGGCGGCGGAGATGGCGACTGGAGTCCCGAATCCCGCTGCTCCTTCAATAAATGCACCGAAGCTGAAGGCGATGAGCAGGACCTGTGCCCGACGATCCGATGAGACACTGGCGATATTGTCTTTGACGACGCTGAAACCACCAGACTGAAGTGAAATGTCGTACAGGAAGATGGCATTCAGGACGATCCAGCCGATGGGCATCAGTCCATAAAGGGCCCCGTGAAACGCAGCCATTCCGGCCAGAGGAGCAGGCATTCGGTAGACTGCAATGGCGACGAAGAGTGCGGCAGCCAGTCCCAGTAAAGCTGCCAGATGGGCCTTGGCGTGTCCGAATGCGAGCAGCCCGAGCAGGACCAGAACGGGAATGGATGCCACAATCGCAGACAGAAACACGTTTCCGCAGACTGGGGTATAAACCTGTGTCCAAGGGGACATTGAGGCTCCGCAAGTTATTTGGCGCAGGGAATCTCAGATGCCTGATCTGTGAGGCTCCCGGTTTAGTCTTGAGTCGTTTCTCCGGCATCGAGTCGATGCTGCGTATCTTTGCGGTTTGGTTCCTGATTTCAAGGATCAACGAAGGGTGATATGTGCAGTTTCTCCGGTTTGGAGCCCGGAAGAGGGAAGAGCTTCTGGCACTCCCCTCCCCCGCTCTGCTCAGGTCCGCCATCTCGCGTTGTCGGCATTGAAGGGAATCTTCAGGTCTGTCAAAATACTCCCCCCAACAATTCGACGGGAAAGCTCGGTTGTCGGAACCCGTCTGAATCATTGAAATCATCAGTATTCCGAGAAACACCGAAATCCACAGAAAGTCATACGTCATGCCATTGAAGAATGATGTTCTTGAGATCCAGCTCAAGCGGGCGCAGGAAGAACTCAACCAGGTGACTGCCAAGCTGGGCGATCAGGTTCCGAAGAAGAATCCGGACTGGCGCCGCGCCAACTCCCGCGTTCAGCAGATCGAAGGACGCATCAAGAGTCGGAAGACAATTGCCGAGATCAATTCTTCAGCTAGTGAATCGGAAGAGAACTAGGACCTTCGAATTCGCGAGTTCGCAGGAACTGGATGAAGGTGACTGGTTCGATTAAATCGCGATGATTTTAACGGAGGCCGATTAACGGCAGACACTTAATCTGATTGACAGATTGAGACTTATAATTCGTCAACCGTAATGCTCCCCATTGCGGTGATCGTGATCGCGCTTCGCTCAAGACACAAGTCATCAGTAACGGCAAACTTCTGTCGGGACTGATGGTTTGTGTCTTTCGTTTTTTCAATGGATCTCGGGCAAATTTCAGTTGTCTGCCTTGTTAGTATTCCGTAATGTTTTTCGGGTCCGAACTGTTTTAGGAAGTTGTGTGCGTATGGTGCGTATTGCATCTGAAAATTTGGATTAAGAACAGACAGGGTTCCCCCGATGTTCGTCAGGCGAAATATTCCGTGGCTCTGGACATTATATTATTGCTGGCCAAGTCTGACCTATTTTCTTCTTGTTGCGGTCGTTGTTCACTTCTTTCGCGAGCAGCTTCTTTACGTCGGCCTGTTGATTCCTAAAGAGCCGGTCACCATCACCGCGACAGCACTGGCGATCTTCCTCGGTTTTAAAAATGGGCAGGCATATGATCGTTGGTGGGAAGCTCGAAAAATCTGGGGGCTGGCAGTCAACTACAGCCGGGCCTGGGCTCGTCAGGTTCTCACGCTCATGAGCTGCCCCGAGTCGGAAAAAGCCGAACTGAGGGAAATGCAGGAAGAATTGATTCGCAGGCACGCAGCCTTTGTTTATGCGATGCGAATCTATCTTCGTACTACCAAATCTTACCCGCAGGAAGTGACGACTCGAAAAGAACTCGTTGTCATGCGCAACGATTACAGTGAGTGTCATCGCCTGCTTGAGCAGCAAGAGTTCGAATCCTTTATTTCAGCAGACCATCCCCCTGAATACCTGCTTCGACGTCAGGGAGAAACGCTTCGTGAGGCACGTGATAAAGGATGGATCAGTGAATATGCCTTAATCCATCTCGATCAGACGCTCGTTGAATTTAATAATGTTCAGGGGCGTGCCGAGCGAATTAAAAAGACCCCTTTTCCCCGCCCGTACAGCTTCTTTCAGCGGGTGATTGTGCTGGTGCTGGGAACTCTCATGCCGCTCTCGTTTGAAAGAGAAATGGGATGGATCATGATCCCGATGTCGTTTATGGTCAGCTTCGTGTTCCTGGCGCTGGACCTGATCGGGTCACGTATTGAAGATCCCTTCGAGAACAGGGCGGACGATGTCCCAATGTCCGCAATTTCACGCACCATTGAGCGAAATCTTTTCGAGGCGCTCGGGCATGATGATCTTCCCCCATCGATCGAGCCCCAGCATGGAATCCTGCTGTAGTTGCTGGGCGTCAATCTCTGCTGGTGTTCTTCAGAGTGTCTGCTCTCTTCAGATCCGCTAGCTGAGGGATTGATGGACTGACGGTCAGTCCATCTTAAGGCATGGAATCTCGTTTCAGCAGCGTCTGTGACGCAGACTCGTTTCCAATCCCCGGTTTCGAAGGGATTGTCAGGAGTGACGGGAGCTTGGTTGAACGGCGGTCGCAGCAGAAGGAGGTGGGTTGACTGGCCCCTTGATCGGAGGAAGAAACTCGTCCTTCTTCGGTTCAGACGTCGGTTGTTGTTTCGGAGGAACCGGCCCCGGGTCGGCCGGGGGAACCTGTGGTGCAGTCTTTGTGTCCGATGGGACGACAGCTGGGACCGCGGCGGGGCTCGTCGTCATCGTTGTTCCGTAGGGGGCGCAGGAGACATCGCACCGGACCCCCGCATGGTGGCATCCTGGCAAGATGGCTGCAGCAATGAGCAGGAAGGCTGAGAGATGGAATTGTCTGACCATGTCGTTCATCTCGATCGTTTGCGCCGGAGGAATCGTTGATGACGATTGTCATGATCGGACCGGATCGTATGATGGGATGAGTTGTTTGGGATTTGTGCATACCCGAATACTCAGATCATTGCGCACAGAATGCGAAGTTTTCCTGTTTTAACAGCAGTTGTGGCAATTTCGTTTCTTTCGAAGAAAGTCGCTTATGTCTTCTGGCCACGAGAAATGCTTTCGGGGATGGGCCTTTCTGTGCATTGCGAGCTGGTTCCTTCTTCTTGAGTCGGCAGGAATTGCCGGAGTATGGCCTGAGTTTCGAGGCCCGGCAGGTCAAGGACATGCAGAACCCATCCCGTTAACGTGGGGAGAGACTGAAGAGGGGAAGACGGAGAACATCGTCTGGAAGCGTCCCATCCCCGGTCTGGCCTGGTCTTCTCCAGTGGTCGCTGATGGACGGATTTATCTCACTATTGCGATCGATCAGACTCCGGAAGGGGCCGAATCAGAAGACGATCGCAAGGTGGAACTGGGAGCGATGTGTCTGGATGCCAAAACCGGAAAGACGCTCTGGCAGAAGACATTATTTGTTCAGGTTGGGCCAGTTGAGATTCATAAGAAGAACAGCCACGCCAGCCCGACTCCCATTCTTGAGGACGATGCCCTTTACGTTCACTTCGGCCCTCATGGAACTGGAAGGCTGACGCTGGAGGGGGAGACCGTCTGGTCCCGCAAGCTGGACTACTCCCCGACGCATGGCAATGGAGGATCACCTGCGATTTGTGGGGATGTGCTGGTCGTCTCCTGTGATGGACATGACGCCCAGTATGGTGTCGGACTCGACAAAGCGACCGGAGAGATTCGCTGGAAGCAGGACCGGTCGGTCAAGTCTAAGAAGGGCTTCTCTTTTGGGACCCCTCTCATCATCGAAGTCAATGGAAAGTTGCAGGCCATCTGCACCGCGAGCGAAGCGGTCTATGCCTATGATCCAGCGACAGGCGAAGAGATTTGGCGTGTCCGTTACCCTGATGGATATTCAGTGACTCCTCGTCCGGTTTATGGAAAGGGACTCGTCTTTATCTGCACGGGATATAACAAACCGTCATTACTGGCCATTGATCCCACTGGAGAGGGAGACGTCACGGAGACGCATGTCCGATGGAAAACAGACCGGAATGTCCCGCTCACTCCCACGGCCCTGCTGGTGGAGGACCGACTGTTTCTCGTGTCGGACAAGGGGATCGCCCGGTGCGTTCAGGCAGAAACTGGAGAGACCATCTGGCAGGAACGACTGGGAGGAAACCATTCCGCATCCCCCATTTATTCTGATGGCCGAGTCTATTTTCAGAGTGAAGAGGGAGAAGCGATCGTTGTTCCTGCTTCCGGAGAGTTTCAGATTCTTGCCCGGAACCGGATCACAAGAGATGAGCGGACCTTTGCGACATACGCCGTCTGCGACGGGGCTTTGTTTCTTCGAAGCGAGCGTCATCTCTTTCGCATTCAGGACAAAGGGGCCGGTCAGTAGGGCAACTCCCCTTCCTCGCCCTGTCTGAAGTGGCCACTCATGTCATGTCCCATCGGCATGATGACTGCTGAGGACCGTTATCCTTCCTGCTTCAGCTGCAAAAGATGTCGTCCCATGACGAACGGCGCCGTTGCATTATGTGTCTGGGTGAAACGGATTGATTGAAACGAGAATTTCTTCTGCTGGTGTGGAGGCCGTAGAGTTCATGGGAACAACGGATTCAAAACGCGACCGACTTCAGGTGGCTGCGGAGCAATGGACGTTCCCGGAGGGGGTCGTCTTCCTCAATCATGGCTCCTTCGGACCAACGCCCGCATGCGTGCTTCAGGCCCGAGAGAAAATCCAGCGCGAGCATGCTGCCAATCCGATGGATTTTTTCCTGAGGAAGATGGAGCCGATGCTGGATGAGGCCTGTGAGCAACTGGCCCGGTTCTTGAACTGCCCTGCCGACAATCTGGTCTTCGTCACGAATGCCACTGCAGCGATGAATATCATCGCGGAAAACCTGCCTCTTCAGCACGGCGATGAAGTCCTGATGACCGATCACGGGTACGGGGCTGTCACGCGGGTCTGGGGACACTACTGTCAGAAGGCCGGAGCAAAAACGGTTCTCGCCCGATTGCCTGAACCGGTCGATACCGTGGAAGGGATCATTGAAGCCATTTTTGAAAAGGTGACCCCGCGGACGAAATTACTGGTGATTGATCACATCACCTCTCCGACTGCGACCATTTTCCCCGTGGCCGAGATCACCCGCCGGGCTCGCGAGCGAGGATTGCTCGTCGCCATTGATGGCCCGCATGCTGTCGGGATGGTGGATGTCGATCTGCAGGCGATTGACTGCGACTTTTACGCCGCCAGTTGTCACAAATGGGTGAGTGCCCCATTGGGAAGCGGGTTTCTCTATGTCCGCTCCCGTTTCAAGCAGGGACTCCGTCCCAACGTGGTCAGTTGGGGGCGGAGTGTCATGGGGCGTCCCCCGTCGTGGAAGGATGAATTTCACTGGCCGGGAACATTCGATCCCAGTCCGTGGCTCGCGATTCCCTCGGCACTCGAGTTTCTGAAGTCCTATGGGGTGCAGCGGTTTCGGCAGGAGACCCGTGAGCTGTGTCAATTCGCCCGTGAGCAGCTTCTCTCGATCGCCGGGACAGAAGCGGTCACCCCCGCTGGGGATGAGTGGTCCGGGACGATGGTGACCGTCCGGCTCCCCATTTCCGATGCCGGTCAGGGACCCAATCAGCGGCATCCTCTGCAAAACTGGCTCTGGGACCAGTACCGGATTGAAATTCCCATTGTCCGCTGGCACGACGATGTCCACGTGCGCGCCTCCTGTCATCTGTATAACACCGCCGAACAATACACGCTGTTAAAACAGGCAATTGAGGAATGGATGGAAGAATCTCAGTGAACTTCCCGATCTGTTCTGGCCCGATCATCAGTTTCAGTTACGGAACTGGCGCACCTCGAAACGACGGAAATTCCTGATTCCGGTAGGGAAATTCGGTGCCAGTCGGTATCATTTCTGAAGATGCGCCTGTTGTCAGGCTTCCTGGTGGACTGGCAGCCAATGGATGGGGAGCCGTTCATTCCTGTTCCTGACAAATGCCGATTCAGAGGGACATCGACCGGGACCATTTTCCTTCGTTTCATTCGTCCGTGAGTGACGCTCCGCAATGCCAATCAAAAGTGTGGCTCAGGAAGAACCGACGCTGATTCTCACTCCGATGGTGGACATCGTCATGTTGATCATGATTTTTTTCATGGTCAGCACCGAATTTCGCAGGCAGGAGACCCAGTACGAAATCCAGCTTCCCAAGGTGACGGAGGCCCAGCCACTCACAGACCTTCCCGATGAAATTGTGATCAATATCCATCCCGATGGAACGGTCTACCTCGGACGGGAGATTCGGACGATGGAGCAACTGGAGCAGGATCTTGCCGACGCCCGCAAGCGGTATGAAGATCAGGTCGTTGTGATTCGGGGAGATGCCCAGGGCCCCTATCAGCATGTGATGACGGTCCTGAACATCTGCAAACGGGCACGCATCAGCAACATTCAACTCGCCAACCGGATTGATCAGGGGACTGAATGATGCTTGCTGCCATTGATCTGACGGAAGAATTTCGTCAACTGGTGCCGCTGGTCATCGCTCTGTTTCAGCCGTTTCTGGTCTTCGTGCTGATCGTCGGACTGGTCCTTGCCACCGCCCACCTTCTGACGATGATCGGAACCCGCTGGGGAGACCGCAGGGTCTCTTCCAAGGCGATGGCGTTTTCGGTCTTCGTTCACCTGCTGATGGTCACTGGGCTGGTGACGATGATCCCCGAATACCGGGCCAACATCTTTGCCCAGCTCGCTGAGTTCGATTCCATGCCGATCCGCGTCTCGTCGATTCTCGATGCGGATTCAGCGGAAGAGAGCCATGAAAAAGGGGCGACTGGAACATCCCGACTCTTTCAGGGAATTCCCAATCCCGATAGCACCTTCCGAAGTGAATGGGAACGGACCGAGATCCCGCAGCAGCGGACTCTCGAAGAGATGCCGATGGAACGGCCAATGGAATCTGTTCCACTGGAGACCCCCGAAGTCCCGGACCGTCCCCTGCTCCCGCAGGCCGTTGCGGATGTTCCTGAGCAGAAGCAGGTCCCCCCGACTCAAATGGAGCTGAAACAGGCCGATGTAGACCTCCCCGCCGCGACGCTTCCAGTTGAAAAACGCCCCGAGTCCACTGCTCCATTCACCACTCCGGAGCGCAGCTCCCTCCCGATGGTCGAACGGCCGGTAGAACCTGCTCCCGCAAACCGGCCCGATTCCAATGTGGCGGACATTGCCTCATCAATGGTCATTGAAGACCGGACCCGTCCCGATCTTCTCGAGATGCCCGCTCCGGATGCTGAGCTGGCCCGCTCGGAGAATGTTCCGGTGGAGCGGAAGATGGCACCGGATGCCGCTCCCCAGACTCCAACCGTTCTCGACCGGACACAGCGGATGTTCGATCGACCGATGGTCCCTGATTCTCCCGCTGCCCGGACCCAGCCGCGGACTCCTGTTCCGACCCCGGATCTGGCAGACATCGAACGCCCCCGGTCCCGCCCTGGCCTGCCACCGGCTGATCTTCCTGTGATGCCGCTTCAGCGACTTCCCACGGAAGATGCGGGGATCGCTTCGCTGAATATGCCAACGGAAATTCCTCAACTGACACGGTCAACAGATCCGTTTGCCCGTCCTACCGGCCGGGAACAGGTCCCCTCCGTCTATAAGCTCCGAATGGAAGAGGAACGCGAACGGGCCCTGCTCCGGTTCGGAGGCTCTCAGGAATCTGAAGCCGCTGTTGATCGCAGCTTGAGATGGATGGCTTCTGTTCAGGACCCTG
>CALLWY010000138.1 GCA_938015865.1 uncultured Planctomicrobium sp. | reverse complement strand
CGTCCACTTAGCCTGCCTGTACACCATTATCAAAGGGTTGTGAAACTACCTCTTGTCTTTAAGGAATGCCTTGTTGGGCGAGACAACGCAGTGGCTGCACGCCTCATTTTTTGAGTGAGATTGCCTATAAGAAATGCGGTGTTGGAGAGGTCGTCATAGGTTGTAAAGCACACATGTGAGGCGGAAAGTTTTGTTCTCTGCATCCACTCTGTATGAGCTAGCAGGCCCTGCCCCCAGTCCAGATTACTGTGCAACAGGTGCTTGTACCCATTTTCCGGACCGCCAGCGGCTTCGTTGAAGTAAGCCAGCTGGTGGGGGTAGACGCGGAGCGTGCTGGTGATTGTTGCCAGCAGGCACAGAATGACAAGAGTTCGGCAGACGAGGAGCATGGCCCTTCCTCAGTCAAAATTGGAACCCGCACAGACTCCTGTGCGAAGAATATTGTCTTGATGCGTGAAGTTAAGAAATGTCAGCCCGCTGTGGCGCAGAAGCAAAAATGATGTGAAGCGAAATCGAAAACCACAGCGTGAATCAGTTTGCCCCCCCCCTCTCGTTTTGTCAATACAGAACGGCCGATTTTGATGGATAGAATTCATTTTTCAAGGACATCAGATTTCGTGCGTGATTTTACGTTAGGCTTCGTTCCGTGCCACTGGTTGGATCGTGAGATCGTGTCGCGGTGCAATTTTCCCGGCTTGTTTTGCGGTAAACCACAGACTCACAACCCCAGACAACACATACAGATACCCCAGCACCGGCAAAACATATCGCACGTGATGATTGAACTCGAGCTGCGAGCTGACCAGGATCATCAACACCGTGGGGACGGTTAACAGAATCACGAGATCTCGCGGTGAAATATCAAAGTCAACAAGCCGTTTTCGGTAATAAATCACAGTGACCATTGCCAGTAGCACGAGTAGCTGCGACCCGTGCGGCGTCTTCACTGCTAGACCGTAAATGTAGTAGTACCACCAGCCGCCATCCTTCCATTCCCCCCGCAGGTAAGACGGCTGCCCGTAGTCTTCAAAATCCTTCTTCTGCAGGTCGATCCCCCGCACGTACTGTTTGGGAACGGGCAGTGGCAATTCTCCGAGCCAGCTCTCCCGAAACCGATTCCCCGGCACTCCCGGATCATGACCCCCTAAGGCGTGACTGACGAATTCGAAGCTCTTGAGCGGAGTAAATGAGCCATCAAACCCGTATGCCAGGTTGATCAAATACAATGCCAGCAGAAGCGTGGCTGCCAGTTGGAGAGACTGCTTTTTCCACACGTGGCGAGACGAAGCTGCCCGATTTGCGTCCTGCCCTCTTTTTCGTTCCGTCCATAACCAAAATATCCAAAGCACTGGGAACAGACCGAACAGAATCACCCAGCTGGTCTTCGTCAGTTCCGCGAGTCCCAGCACCATGCCGGTGGCCAAAGCCCGTCCCCAGGTTGGCTGCTCGAGCCATCGCCAGAACAGATAACAGGCCCCCAGTCCGAACGCACTGGCGGCACAATCAGGGGTGACTAACTCGCCATGCGCCAAGATGTTCGGCTCGAAGCACCAGAGCGTTAAAGAGATCAAACCTGCGAGATTGCTTTTCCAGAGTTCCTTCGACCAGAAAAAACAAAACAGACCGCCGATGAGGCTGAAGGGGATGCATCCCCAGCGGGCAATCGTAAACAGCCAGATCGAACGTTCGCCATTGGCCTTAATAAAATCCTCACCCATTCTGAATTCCGGTCTCGCTCCGGGAGAGTCATAAAACCCGCTCCAGTCCTCTTGATAACCCGCCAGCATGACCGGAATGGCAGCGACATAATGCGTCAACGGAGGGTTCACCCGATAAACTTCAAACCGCCCGAACTTCCAGTGAGTTAACCCGGCCACAAGATGTCCGGGTTCGTTAAGCGTCGGACTATGCCGGGTCGCTGACCATGCTAAAAGCCCCGCGTGAACGGACAAGAGCACTATTACGGTTAACGGAACGGCAAGTCTCGCGAAATTGGGTTGCCTCTTGCCGTCTGGTAGTTTTTTATTCTCCATGGTGGCCCTGAACTGTCTTGAATGGGAATGGGCGAACAGCGACAGAAAGCATACCGCCTTGGTGTTCAAATCGGAATCCTCCCCCAGTGAGCGACCATATCGAATGAGACATCAGAAAGCATTTTCAGCAGACATCCTCCTGCTGACAGATGGGAACGGCATCCCCCTTTCTGCTTACACTACCGCCGCCAATCATAACAAGGTGACCACGATCCCGACGCTGGTGGATCAGTATCCCTACATGGCAAGCCACGACGCCTTCTGTGTGATAAATCTGCCGATGCGGATTGGCTGCGAGAGCATCTTCAATCTCGCAGCATTGAACTTATCAGCCTGCACCTGGAGAGGCGGACAACGCGTCGACTGCAAAATAGCTGGTCGCTCTGGCGCTATCGAATCAATCGAACATTCAGCTGGCTGCAGAGCTGTCGGTGACTCATCATCCGATGGGAATTTTTTTCTGAACTGTTCGACGGATTCGTTCACTTAGCTTATCAGTACACCATCATTAAATTGTTGTGAATCCACTTAATAATTTATTGCGACTATCATGGTGATATCCTGAAACCTTCGGTTCCCCATAACTGGTTGCAAAATCTGTTTGAACTGAGAGGAGGACGGTCGCCACAGTAGAGATGTTGATGGCCAGACAGCCTGCAGCTCTGCTCGCAGAAGAGCCGTGGTAACGCACTAAGCCACTGATTCCTGCTCGCCCAAAGTCTGTCTGTGGCGGTCGTCCGCCAGCAGATGATCGGGGTTGCCTGGAGGGAGTGCCCTGGATGTCCCATAGCGGTGCCCGCTAGCGGGACTGACCAGACGGACGCTTCCCTTCGCCGAGTCCCTGCGAGGTTGCAGATGATCGAACGTGGAGGGGTTCACGCAGGTTGCAGGCATTCCGGTGTCTCATTCCTTGCGTTGTTGACAACATCCGAGACAGGGACCGTTTCAAAATCGGGCCATTCGTATGGCTGCAGGAGGG
>CALLWY010000137.1 GCA_938015865.1 uncultured Planctomicrobium sp. | reverse complement strand
GGGGTATCACACGGGCCATTGGGAAGTAGGACTGCTGATGCAGGCCGCTGCCAGGGAACTGGACCGATTGGAATGCCTCCCGTTCGCTGCGTACTGTTCCGACCCGTGTGATGGCCGGTCTCAAGGGACGACCGCCATGATGGAGAGTCTGGCCTATCGCAATGACGCTGCCATTGTGCTGAAGCGGTTGATTCGTTCCCTTCCGCTGAGAAAAGGGGTCATCGGCGTCGCGACGTGTGACAAAGGACTGCCAGCAATGATGATGGCGGTCGCATCACAGCATCACCTTCCGTGTGTGGTTGTTCCCGGTGGAGTGACACTACCCCCGACAAAAGGGGAAGACACCGGAAAAGTGCAGACGATTGGAGCCCGGTATGCACAGGGGGAAATCGATCTGCACTATGCTGCGGAAATGGGGTGTCGTTCCTGTGGATCAGCAGGGGGCGGATGTCAGTTTCTTGGGACGGCAGCGACATCGCAGGTGGTTTCTGAAGCATTTGGCCTGTCGCTTCCACATACAGCATTGGCTCCGTCCGGTCAGGCGGTCTGGACCGAGGGGGCGGTTCGATCGGCGCAGGCGGTTGTCCGCATGATTGCTGAGAAGATCACCATTCGCGATATCCTGACGCCGGATGCCCTTCATAATGCGATGGTCGTTCATGCGGCCTTTGGGGGATCAACCAATCTCCTGCTTCATGTTCCAGCAGTGGCGTTTGAAGCGGGGTTGAAACGTCCCACGGTCGAGGACTGGAACCGCATCAACCGAATGACTCCTCGCATTGTGGATGTGCTCCCGAACGGACCACAGGGGCACCCAACGGTCCGGGCCTTTCTGGCGGGGGGCGTCCCGGAGGTGATGCTGCATTTACGTTCTGCCGGATTGCTGAAGCTCGACGCTCTTGCTGGAGATGGACGCCGCTGGGGGGATGTTCTGGAGGAATGGGAACATTCCGAACGGCGGGCCCGGTTTCGTGAGTTGCTTCGGGAGAAGGATGGGGTGTCTCCTGATGATGTCATTCTTCCCCCTGCCCGAGCACGTGAAAAAGGGCTCACCAGTACGGTGACATTTCCAGTGGGGAACATTGCGCCGGAAGGTTCGGTGATCAAAAGCACGGCGATCGATCCGAGTGTCGTTGATCCGGATGGAGTATATCGGAAACGGGGGCCTGCCCGCGTCTTTACCACAGAGAGGAGTGCCATTGCCGCCATCAAGGGGCGGGGGGATGTCATCCCGGTTCGTCCGGGGGAGATCATTGTCCTCATCTGTCGGGGGCCGTTAGGGGCGGGGATGGAGGAAACTTATCAGATCACCTCCGCCCTGAAATTTCTCAAGTGGGGAAAACATGTGGCGGTCATTACCGATGCCCGGTTTTCAGGGGTTTCTACAGGAGCGTGTATCGGTCATGTCGGGCCAGAAGCGCTCGCTGGAGGGCCGATTGGCAAGCTGCGGGATGGCGATCTGATTGAGATTGAAATCGACACGCGAAATCTGACCGGGACGATTCACTTTGTCGGGAGTGAAGAGGCTCCGCTGACTCCGGAAGAAGGGGCTCGCGTTCTGGCCGAACGGGAACCGGCTGTCACACTGTCTGCCGATCCGGAACTCTCCAACGAATCCCGAATGTGGGCCTTGCTGCAGCAACTGTCAGGGGGGACCTGGGGGGGCTGTGTCTATGATGTCGATGCGTTGGAAAAAGCCCTGAAAAGAGACTGAAGTGCAATGAAAAAGCCGCAGTCCCGGAGTAGGAATGCGGCTTTCTTTTTGAAATCGGTTGGTCAACCTGAGGGGTTACTTCAGGTTCTCGTCCGCGAACTTCGCGATCAGTGCTCCGAGAGCTTTCAGGAGCCCTACTTCAACGTCGCTGGCTCCCACCAGCTGGTTGGTTTCATCCAGCTTGATCGACACGGTTACGCGGTCCGGCTGACCTTGCAGGACTTCCAGCGCTGTCGGAACCCAGACGAAGTTCGCCAACTCTCCGGCAGCCTTGCTACCCGGCTTGGCGTCCTCTTCCTTCTTTTCCGGCTGTCCTTCCTTGATCCTCGCCTGACGACGCCCCTTGACGTTGATCTGCTGAAGGATGGCGAGTTCGGGATCGTTCTTGATGGCATCCAGACTGCTCAACACAGCCCGGGTATTCATTCCTGCGGTCAAAAGGACTCCAGTTGGCTCGGCAGGTGAGGATGCTGCTGCATTCACCT
This sequence comes from uncultured Planctomicrobium sp., assembly GCA_938015865.1. Classification (GTDB taxonomy): domain Bacteria; phylum Planctomycetota; class Planctomycetia; order Planctomycetales; family Planctomycetaceae; genus Planctomicrobium. The sequence continues at coordinate 27,806 of CALLWY010000137.1, read as the reverse complement.
TTTCCAGTTGAGCCTTCAACGTATCCAAAGCTCCTTCGCCCCCTGCCAGCCAGATGTTCTTGGGCCCGACGGCAATCCAGGCTTCATTCGAGTTCCCATAAAAATCGGTCAGCGACTTGGGAGGATTCGATCCAAAGGTCAACTTGTGAATCGCGACGTCGCCAACCTTGTCTGTATTCGTGGCGACATTCCATCCCGCCTTGGCTGCAGGGATCTTCTCAATGATCTGGTTGAACTTCTCCTGGCCGGATGCCGCAACAGCCATCAGGATCATGTGCTTGTCTTTGACCGGGATGACATCGACCAGCCCATCGACAGTCGCCTGAGAGTCGAGATTCTCCGTGAGAACGTCCAGCAGAATGGAAACAATCTCGTTCCGAGCGGCTTTTTCCTCAGCGGTTGCTTTTTCATCCTGGTCAATTCGCTCTTTCAGAACTGGTCGAGCGAGTTCGTAGATTTTCTTCATCTGCGGAATTCGCTCTGCATTCTTCGGCAGATTGATTCGGGCAGTGAGGATGTTGTTCTCAGGAGCAACAACAGCATCAAACTGGCTGGCGGTTGTCTTCAGTGTATTCAGGTCGCGGGCCAGAGACGTATCGGGGAGAGCCGCCAAGGTAAAGTAACCGGGGAATCGCCCCTTTTCCTGATCGAGCTGAGCCCCAAATTCAGCCCGGGCAATTTCAACGATCCACTGTTCGAGAATGGCAAGGAATTCGTCCCGGGTGGCCTGACGGAGGGCAAACTGGTCCCGACTTTCGTCGCTCAGTTTCTTGAATGATTCGTCGCTGGTCTTTCGATAGGCTTCGAAGGCGGCTTTGCGGTTTTCTGCCCCTTCTGCTGAATTTGCCATATAAAGGAAGGCCATCAGCCCCTTTTCCGCCAACGGCTTATGAATGGCTTCCGGGTGAGGCATGTTCTCTGGAATGAACTGCTTTTGTGCATAGAAGACCGAGTACGGAACTGGTTTGGGGAGGTATCGCATCCACCCTTCGTAGACAGTTCCCGTACATTCGAACAGGTTCTTGTCCGACTTGTCGGCAGTGGTGTCGATTCCAATTGGCTCAAGATTGTCGACGCGGAACTCTCTCAGGTTGGATGTCGGAATGATCGCCTGGGTCTGGAGCCCCTTTACTGGACTGAACAGCAGGTCGAACCGGATCGGCTGATCGGTGGAGACGCCAATCAGGAAAATATCCAGATTCGGGAAGACTGTATCCTCGTACGTTTTCTTCTTCCCGGCGAGGTCGACAACCATGTACTCCAGAGAGTCGAGGACGGTCTGGGCGGAACCAATTCCGGCGGTTACCCGGGCTGCGGGAGCTGGTTCGTCCCCTCGAACGAACCCCATGGGACTCCAGCAAAGCAGTGTTGCCAGGGAGGCAGAAATGATCTTGCTGCGCAAATTCACAGCGTCGCTCCTTCGATTATTTCTCATCGAATTCATCTGCGGAGGGACTGATGATCAGGTCCATATCCGCAGCGTCGGTCAAAATCCTTGCACATGCGAGGATAGGCGATACAGAACCAGTCAACAAGATCGTCACCGGGACATGGTTTCCAGATTCCTGATGTCTGTAACACTTTCATCCGTCGCGTGTTGCAACAAAAGGCCCTGTCTGGGTTGCGTCGAGACATCCGATTTCATCAGAGATCTGGTGACCCGCTCGACGCGTTCAATGCAATTTTCTAAAGTGCGATACTGCACTCATGATCATCCCTCGCATCTCCCGATTTTTGGCGGTCAGAAATGTCCAAGACCTCGAAATCGTCCCGTTCGCCCCGTCGGTACTGGTTGTTCAAGACTGAGGCAGACTGTTTTTCCATTGATGACCTCGCCCGTCAACCTGGAAAAACGACGTTCTGGGATGGAGTTCGCAACTATCAGGCGCGAAACATGCTCCGGGATGAAATTCAAATCGGCGATGGCGTTCTTCTGTACCACAGCAACTGTGATCCTCTTGTCATTGCGGGGATATGTGAGGTCGTGAAAAACGGTTATGCCGACCACACCGCGTTCGACAAAAACGAAAAACATTACGATCCCAAAAGCCGTCCGGAAGATCCAACCTGGTACATGGTTGACATCAAGCTGGTCAAAAAATTCAAGACTCCCATTACGCGTGATCAGCTCAAGGTGACACCGGGATTGGAAAATATGATGGTTCTACGCAAGGGATCGCGCCTGTCGATCCAGCCGGTGACACCTGAAGAGTGGGAAATTGTGACCGGATTGGCCGAATAGCCCTTCGCTCTAAAGTTCTTAGTAACAAAGTGCTTTTCTGGATCACGTGTCGTAAAGCCGAACGTTATCGATGGTTCCGATTCAGGTTCAGCATAAGCCTGATTTGATTTGCATCAGCTTTTCACCAAGCCTTCTTCGTTGACACAGGTCATTTGGTCCAGAGCGTGCGACATCCGAAACGCATTGCCAGACGCGGGGCAGAGTTTTCGCTCAGGAGTAGGAGCGAATCGTCAATTGGCCAGCGAAAACGGTTCTCGGAAGGGATTTCCAAGCTTGTTTTGTTCACGAGATACGAGTCGCGGCAAATTTGAACGCCTGTTCGAGTGGCAATGCTTCTTGAGCTATTCAAGTTTTCGAAAATCTCTCAAACTCCTTGACTCCGAGTTGTTCTGGACACTCGGATGTTGATCTGACGATGTTGATCTGACCCTGCCAACCTGCCCCAAAATTCGATGACAGCCAATACACAGACCTCCTCGCCAGTCTCTCGGGCGACCCCTTCGCATCGATCCCGATGGCTCAAGGTGTTGGCCGGACTTCTGGTCTCGGTGCTGTGTCTGTGGTTCGCCGTTCGGGACATGCTGAAAGCCCCGGATGCCTGGCAGAAAATTGTTGAGGCGTTCCGCAACGCGAATTACGCATCAATTCCGGTCATTCTCCTGATCCTTATCGTTTTTTACTGGTTGAAGGCGTGGCGATGGCGGCTGATGCTGTCTCCAGTTGGGGACTATCGCCCGGTCCGGGATCTTCTTGGGCCCGTCATGATCGGGTTTGGTTTCAATAACCTTCTTCCACTCCGAATTGGTGAATTCCTGCGTTGTCATGTCCTCGCGAAACAGCAACGCATCTCCTTGACAGTGTCTCTGACCAGTGTTGTGCTCGAACGCATTTTCGATTGCACGGCAATTGTCGTTTATCTGACGATCGGGCTGCTCTTTGTAAAAGGACTTGACCCATCGATTCAGCGGGGGGCGATGGTCTTTTCCGGGATTGCTGCCTGCATAGTTGCCGCGGCATTGATATATGTCATCTGGACCCGCCCGTTCCTGAATCTTGTTGAACGGATTCTCAAACGCCTCCCACTGATTCCCCATTCCGTCACCGACCGGATCTGTCACATTCTGGAAAAAGGGGCGAAGGGACTTTCCTCGCTGAAGGACCCCAGACTCGTTGCCATGATTATGGTGATTTCCATGATCAAGTGGGGATTGAACTGCTTTCTGATCCTGATCTCCCTCTGGAGTTTCGGACTTCCCCATACTCTCCCGATCGGCATGGTGATGATGGGAGCGATTGCTTTTGGGGTTGCCATTCCGAGTTCCCCGGGATTTATCGGCGTCATGCAGCTCGTTTTCATGAGTGTGATGAAGTTCTTCACGGAGGATCAGGAAGGGGTCTTTGCCTCATCCATCTACTATCAGTTCACCCAATGGGTGCCCGTCAGTCTGGTAGGTGTGCTTTACGCCCTGCATTTTCTCTGGCGAGGTGATCTGGATCTCAAAACCGTGGAAGCCCGACTCGAAGGGGACCCGGTCGATGTTCCTGAGACCGCTTGACCATCCTCTGGGTGAATGATTCTGTCGCCGTCAACTGTGATTGATCCGCCTTGGCACGGACGGCTGATCGTCGATTGTCACATTTCCTGTCTCACTGACTCCCATCGACATTCCATGCGGAGACTGGGACGACTTCGACAGAGAGTCTCTCTCCATCCGTGAATTGGATCTCTCTGGATCTCAGTCTCGATGTCTGCCCATTGGTGATGTCAGTGAGGAGATGAAGCAACCGACCTTGCAATTCGCACTGATTGGCACAGTCGTTGCATGCGTTATGATCGTTAAAACCGGATTGATTGCTATATCCGTGGTAATAAGCACGATCGCAACTGATAACCCTCACAATGAGTTCATGCGACGCCGCGTTGTAAAGATCGAGCCGGTTTTATCAATTCGATGTGACCAGCCAACCTGTCTGGAGAGTGATGGATTGATTGGTTCGTGAATCATTGCCAACGACAATTCGTTCAGCTTTGTTAACTCTCTCGGGGAAGGGATGTCGCTGCGCAGCAACATGTTTCCCTGCATGTTGAATTCTTTCAACTCGCGGGATTTCCCGTTTTTTTAGCGGTGAATACTCGATCCCGTTCTCGATTTCGTGTTGCGTTTTGAAGACGTGGACGCCGTCTGCGTTGCTTTTCGGCACACCTGCTGCTTTCCCCTCAGGCATGAACGCCACCTGGCGAACAAACGCGGGTGATGGTTCAGCAGAAGGGGCTTCAGGACAGAGCAATCTGATCTGGTTCTTTTCTGTGGATGTGAGGCCAGCTGCGATGTTCGGTGCTTTCGCAGCCACGCTGTTCACAGGGAGATTTGCGGACTGACCTCTGCGGATCTTCCACACGGTTCGTGGGTCGGCACGAACGTGTTCTCTTCTTTTTCCGGAGGATCAGCCCGGAATGAGAATCTGCACCCAATCAGAAAACCATCACAGAAAATTTAGGGAACTCAAACAATGTTGCGTCAACTCCTCAATGATGAAGCTGGTTTCATCGTCTCTGCAGAACTCGTTCTGATCGCCACCATTCTGGTTCTCGGCCTGATCGTTGGTCTGAGCCAGGTTCAGTACGCTGTCGTCACCGAACTGGGCGACGTTGCCAAGGCAATCGGATCTCTGAACCAGTCTTACTACTTCTCTGGATTCCACGCTGACAAGGCTGGCAACCAGCTCAAGAGCCAGACTGTCGGATCGGTCTTCAAGGACGACGCTGACGCTTGCGATGATTGCAGCCTCTTCTTCGCTTGCGATGCTCCAGGTGCTGAGTGTGCCGCTTTCGCTCACTAATCTTCAGCTCGCCTGAGATTGGAAATTGAACTGACCTCGCGAACGACCTGTTCGCGAGGTCTTTTTGCGTTTCCAGGGGATCATTCAGACGACGCGAACCGAAGGTCTCTTCTCATTCGGCGATACCTTCTATGTTCGCTTCACTTCGCTTGATGGCGTTGGAGTTGTTCCGGGAGCTTCAAAATCATTCCCGGTGATCAGTCGCGCGGAGCGATCGTTGGTCAGGAAGTTCCAGGCCCACTGGATCAGGACCAGAATTCGATTGCGAAATCCGGTGATGTAGAGCAGGTGGACGAAGAGCCACAGAAACCACGCAAGAATCCCGGAGAGCTTCATCCAGCCAAAGTCGGCAACGGCGGACCACTTTCCGATCGTGGCCAGATTTCCTTTGTCGACGTAACGGAACTTGGGAATCGGCTTCCCCTGAAGTCGAGCCCGAATGAGCTTCGCGACATACGCCCCCTGTTGAATCGCTACGGGAGCGACTCCCGGAAGGGGCCGTTCGCCCTGATGCGGATAATTCGCCAGATCCCCGATCACAAAGATTTCCGGGTGTCCGGGGAGACTCAGGTCCGGCTCGACAACGACCCGGCCAGAACGGTCCAGCTGGGCTCCCGTCGCTTCTGCGATCACCTTCCCGATCGGAGATGCCTGCACGCCCGCAGCCCAAAGCACGGTGGTTGCCCGGATGATCTCGGACCTTCCGTTCTGCTGAAGGTGGACTTCCCCCGGACGAACATCGGTCACTTTGGCACCGACCCGGACCTCGACCCCTCGATTTTCGAGAAAGGTTTTGGCGTGTGCAGAAAGTTCAGGAGGGAAGGGGGTGAGGACCCGGTCCGCTCCTTCCACAAGGATGATTCGGGCATCGGCGGGGTTAATATGCCGGAAATCATCCCGAATGCTGAGCCGTGAAATATCCGCCAGTGCCCCCGCCAGCTCCACCCCCGTGGGACCGGCACCGACGATGACAAACGTGAGCAGGCTGTTTCGCCGTTCCGGATCCGGTTCGTTTTCAGCATCTTCGAATGCGGTCAGAATCCTCGCTCGAATCTCCGTGGCGTCTTCAACTGTTTTCAGTCCCGGGGCGAGTGGGGCCCAGTGATCATTTCCGAAGTAGCTGTGCGTCGCTCCAGCAGCCACGATCAGCGTGTCGTAAGGGACACTGCCGTGCTGCGTCTTCACGAGTCGGTTTTCGACGTCGATCCCGGAAACTTCACCAAGCAGGACCTGGCAGTTCTTCTGTTTTGAAAACAGGTGTCGTAAAGGGGACGCAATATTGGCGGGGGAAAGGGCTCCCCCTGCAACCTGATACAGCAGAGGCTGAAACAGGTGAAAGTTTCTCTTGTCAATCAACTTGATCTGGACGGGAGCCCGCTTCAGGGCTTTGGCAGCGTTAATTCCGCCGAAACCTCCGCCAACGATGACGACTCGATGGGGCTGGTCTGGTTCTGAAGCAGTCACCATTCTGCAGTCCATCTCATGCTGGGAGGAGTGAAGGGGGGGCGATGTGGTCCCTCACCACCTCAGGATTTCTCCTGTTGCGGCTCCTCGGGGATCTTCAACTTCTCTTTGAGCGATTTGAGGATCTTTTCCGATGGATTCTTCTTTGCCTGCTCCAGTTCAAGGGCTTTCTTCCATGCCTGAATGGCTTCTTCTTCCCGACCGACCTTGATCAGTGTATCACCAAGGTGGTCCATCAGTGTCGGGTCCTGCTTTTTGACGTCGGCAGTTGCCTTTTCCATTTCGACAACCGCTTCTTCATACCGTCCCAGCCGGTACAGGACCCACCCGAGAGAATCCTGATAGGCCCGGTTATCAGGCTCATGTTCCAGAGCTTTTCGGATCATCTTCTCGGCGCGTTCCAGGTTCTTCCCCTGATCGGCCCAGAGATACCCCAGATCGTTGTTGGCCTGCGGATTGTCGGGGTCTTCTGCCAGAATGTCTTCCAGAATTTTTTCCCCTTTCTCCATTTCGTCCATCTCGACGTAGATGTTGGAAATGTAGAAGCGGGCTTTCATCACGTTGGATTTGTCCTGCGGGAAGTTCTTGATGAACCGCTCGAAGTGAGCAAGGGCCTCCTCGTGACGTTTCCCCTGTAGGAGAATCCAGCCTTCCTGAAACTTCAGAAGGGGCTGATTCGGTTGCAGTTGCTGCGCATCGCGAATCGCACTCAATGCCTTGTCTGTTTCGCCATCGAGTGCGTAGGCGAAGCTGATCAGATACAGAAAGTTCCATCGCTCTCTCTTCAGCGTCGCTGAGGAATGCGAAAGGGCTTCGTTAAGGACTTCAATCGCTTTCGGTACCTGATTTTCATCGACCAGATAGATGGCCAGTTCCCGGAAGAGAGCTCCTGGCGGGTCATTTCGCATGGAAATGGCCAGTTTATAGAAGTAAATCGCGTCGTCGGTGTAATGTCCTTCTGAGGCCAGTTTCCCCAGAAGATAGGCCGTCAGGAAATCGAATCGCGAATCCTCATCCTTTTCCTGAGTTTTCGCATACTGGGTCAATGACTCAAACGCCTCTTTGTCCTCCAGAAGTGCTTTGACCTCTTTATCAAACCTCCGGGCGAGTGCCTGAACATCGGGAGCCATCTGCTGGAGTGCGTTCTGGTCTTCTGCACGAGGAACGGCGGCAAAGAGTTTGCCAAGGATGCCGAAGATCTTCTCCGAATTCTTGTTCTGCCGATAAATCGCGAACATTCCCACCAGGCCGCGAGGATCGTTCGGGTCCTTCCGACCATTCAAATACAGCTCCTGAGCCCGCTCCAGATCTCCCTTGTCGAGATAGGCATCTGCCAGGAAGAACCGAAGCGAGTCGTTGTGTTCATCTACCTTTCGTAGCTCTTCCAGTCGGGGAATCAGTTCGTCTTCCCGGTTCAGGTCGGCCAGCAAGTCTTTCAGGAGCTGGTAGGCTGCCTGCCCGCGGGTCTGCAACTGTGCGTTGAAATACTCCTGAAGTTCCTCCAGTGCCCGCTCCGGCTTGCCGGTTTGCCGAAAGACCGTTGCCAGGTTGTAGCTGTTCAGCCCCGGCCGTGTTTCGCGATACTTGGACGCTTCGTCAAATGCTTTAAGAGCAAGCTCTGGATTTTCTGCTTTCAGAAAGACATCGCCGAATTCGTCATACATTTGCCCCGGGTCCACCAGCAGTGACTGGCGGTCCGCTTCATTCAATTCATTGTTCGCAATGGCGTTGAAAACAATTTCATACTGTTCTGCAGCGACCTTGTATTCTCCCCGGAGCCGATGGTAGAGCCCCAGATCCCGGCGAAGTGTCAAGTCCCGCAGGCGGTTGGGTGATTTGTTGGGATTGTCCAGCGTGGCCTGCAACAATTTCAGGCCGTCGTCTAACTTGTCCTGACGGACAAGGATCGCAGCCATCGCGAGGACGAGTTCGTATCCCTTGGGATTCTTTTCAGAGGCAGTGATTGCCAGTTCACGGGCACGGTCATTTTCCTGACGCTGAAGAAGAATCGGAATTGCTGATTGATAGGGTTCCAGTGCTGCCGGATCTTTCTCAGCTGCGGCCAGATAGGAATCGAGCGCTGCTGAAAAGTTCCCTTTTTCCTGTTGAATTCGCCCGGTCATGAAGTGAGCGAGCGCGTCCCCGCGAAGGCGGGATTGTTCATTCGGAGGGTTGCGCGGGACAAACGTCTTGAGTGGCTCATCGCCGGGCTGAAGGATCAATCCTTCAAGGCGGCTCGGCGAAACGGAATCGGGTTGCTGCTCTGAAGCGGCCAAAACGGCCTGTGAACAATGAATGCTCAATGCAATGACTGTCAGCAAAAGCAGTCCACTGACGATCATTTGATGCTGCGTTTGTCGTCGCTGAATTCTCAACTGAACCTCCATTGTTCCATCCCCGCAAGAGGGAGGACCTCGGTCAACCTGCCACGCAACCATGCACACATGCCGATTGGGATCACACCTCATCGAATCTCAATATCGATTCTCAATCCCGAACTCGTCCGGCCCTGTTTGAAATTGAGTTCCGGGGAGTTAAACAGGTCCGATGAGCTGTCGAAATCAGTGTGCCCCAAATTCTCAGCGTCTGTGGACAGTATAATGGAACGTTTTCCAGAGAACCAAGGGGGAAATTCTCCGGGCGATGATGAGCCTGATTCATTTGCTTCCAACTCCGGTGGGCCCCTTCCCGCGAAATCGAATGAAACGTTGTTCCGGCACGTCGCAGAGGGCATCTTGACCTGATCCATTGAAAACCGATACGTTTCCGGCCCCCTCTTCATTTGAATCTCCTGAATCTCCTGAATCTCCAGCACGGAGCCATATTGGCCTGAGACTCCATTTCTGGCCGTTCCGGATTGTTATGCGCGAACTTCTCCGTAGCCCTGTTGCGAAAAAAGAGCGAGCTCCCTGGCGGCAGCGGCTCGTTGATACCGAAAAGGGATTTCGGGTGGGGATTCGTGCAGACAGTACCCTCTTCGTGTACTTCTTCTGCTCAGCAACAGTCATTTTGACCAGTTTCGTTCTCCGGCTGACGGGGCTGGAATGGGCCGTCCTGATTCTGGCATTGGGAGGATCGCTGACAGCTGAGCTCCTTCATCAGCTTCTCAAGCAAATCACACTTGTCTTGCGGGGACGGTTTCAGGAGATCCTTCTGCTGGGTACGGCAGCGGTGATGGTGGCTCACGTGACTGCGGCGATCGTCTCCGGCATTCTCCTGTGGCACCGGATTTCACTGCTCTGGGGCTCATGACGGGAGCCTGAAGTTTCAAAACGCCTATGTTCCCTGTTTTTCAGGGGCGGACATGGATGGCGGACTTGCGATTATCGGCTCGCATTTGCTTTTTCTGCGTTTTAAATCGGAATCGGTTGATCCCCGGCCGGCAGCGATGCTCTTGCTGAATCAAGTGGCAGACAGATGCCGTTGCTGGTCAGTTTCGATAGAATGAGCTGAATCCCGTCCGGCGACCAGTTTTCAAGGAGTCGCTGACCAGCACGGTTCTCCGGAGCTGGTCTGCCCGGGATGTTTTCCGTTTCGAATGTTTGCAGAAGTGTGTCCAGCGTGTGCGCACTTTGGCGATGAGATCATCAGGTCATTTCCGGTTCCATGAATCTGCCTCACACCCCAGTTAACTTGAAGCCATTTTTCTGGACAACAGACGATATCGATCAGGAATTCGGCGGATCGCTGAACTGGTCTGAGTTTTTCGGGAACGATCATCCCGTGGAAATTGATGTCGGTTGCGGACGGGGCCTCTTCCTGTTTCACGCTTCTCAAGCCAATCCCCACATCAATTACCTTGGTATCGAGCTGGACTGGAAAGAGGGGCGCCGAGGGGCTCGTCGTCTTCAGAAGCGGAACCTCCCCAACGTGCGTGTCCTGGGGGGAGATGTCTTTTACGTCTTCAAGAAATTCATCGCTCCCCATTCTGTCGATGCCATCCATGTTTATTTCCCTGATCCCTGGTGGAAGCGGAAACATCGTGAACGACGTGTCTTTAACGATCTGTTCGTCGATCTCGCTGCGGGATTGCTTCGCGGTGAAGGACTCCTCCATTCGTGGACCGATGTGGAGGAGTATTTCGGAGTGATCTCGGCGCTGATGGAGCATCATCCGCTGTTCGATACGCTTCCACCTCCACCGGAAAGAACACCGCAGGATGACATGGATTATCAGACCAGTTACGAGCGAAAGAAGCGGAAGCTGGGGTTGCCGATTTATCGTGGGAAATGGCAGCGGAAGCCTCTGACTCAGGACGACAATAACTCCAATTCCCTCACGGGAGACGCCCGTTAAGGTGTTGATTCGGCTCAGGTTCCAGAATAGGATCGAATTGAAGTCGTTCGATCAATTCCGCAATTCCCGACGTTGAAGCATCCCCTGTACCGGAGTCCGAACCGTTCTTGCTGCGGAATTTCGATTTTCAATGATCCCGTTCTGCAGCAATTCCGTTTTCTCGAGCAACTATCACGTCTCCGCACAATCGAATTCCAATCGGATCGACTCGATTCAAGGGGAGGGGCCCAAAGGGATGAAGAATGGTCCAGGATTCTCGTGAGGTCAGACGCATCCGCTCGAAAGTCGCAAGGGCCATCGGACTCAGGTTCGCGGTGCTTGTGTTAACGGGCTGGTTACTGGTCTGGGGGCTGCTGGTCATCATCCTTCGGACAACCCTGACGATTTCTTCCCAGTCTCTGCTGTGGGGATTGCTGGGGATTCCTGTCGCGATCGTCGCAGGGATTGTGATTGCTCGAAGACGAACCCCGTCCGAGAAGTCGATTCGGGCATTGCTCGATCATTATGGCGGATACGGGGGACTCCTGATGTCCGCAGAGGAAGCGGAACTCGGGGGGTGGACACTTCCGAAGTCGCGAGGCGATCTCTTGAGTGTCCGCTGGGATGGACGAAGGCAGTTCGGGGTCCTTCTCTGCTCAGCCGCCTTTGTTCTGACAGGATTCCTGCTTCCCTCCCGGATGCTGAACACTGCGAGCGCCAATCGGCTGGAAGTTAGCGCGGAGGTGGAGAAACTCGCTCAGCAACTGGAAGTCCTCAAGGAAGAACTGGTCCTTCCCCCTGATCGTGCGAAAAGTCTGGAGGATGCCCTTTCGAAACTCCATGAGACCGCTCAAGGGAATGATCCCGGGAAAACCTGGGAGGCGATGGACCATCTTGAGCAGGCCCTCACGCAAGCCGCGATGGAGGCAGCGGACCAGGCTTCGAAAGATGCTCGCAGCAGTGCAAGTGCCGAAGAAATTGCGAATGCACTCAGGACCGCCCATGATCAGATGGGAGCCGAAGAGCTGACAGAAGCGATGAAGCTTCTCGCCAAGGCTGTCAATGAGCTCAGGGACGAAAGCGACCTGATTGATCAGGAACTTTCGGAAGCACTGTCCGAAGCCCTGAAGGAAAAACTTGAGAAAGGTGAACTCACACCGGAGGACCTAGAGGAACTGGCCAAGGCGCTCGGAGAGTGCAAGGGCGGAAAATTGAGCAAGCTTCGTCAACTGGCCAATGCGAAGCTGATTGATCCCTCTGCTTTGAAAGCGTGTGAGGGCGAATGTCAAATTAACCCTGATGCACTGGCAGAGATCCTTGCGAAGTGCGAGGGAGAAAAGTCCGTTGGTATCTGCCTCGCAAGTGGTCCCCGTCCCTCCCGCGGAGGGATTTCGCGCGGGCGAGGAGATGCGGCCATGACGTGGTCAAACGGGACCGACCGTGAGGGGCTGGAATTCAAGGAACAGGCGCTCCCCCCTGGAGCGGTTGCTTCGCTGAAGGAGGCCCAGCTTCAGGCCATCAGCGTTGGGAATCCGGAGTCCGACCAGCCTCGGGGGGATTCCACGGGAGGAGGACTCGACATCTCGACAGCCGGCTCCGGTTCTGCACGAACCCAAATCATTCTTCCAGAACATCGCAAGGCTGTTCAACGGTACTTCTCCCGTCCGGGACGTGACAAACCGAGTCTGCCGTATTGAACTCAGCCGTATTGAACTCTGTTTAATACGGAGATCCGGAACTTCGCATCAATTACACAAGCGATCATTCTTTCCGCTTCATTTGACCATCAGTTCCATGGAGAAGTGTCAGGGGCGAATGATCGCGGAGAATGAGACATGTCGGCAGCCGAGGCTCCAGTTTCCCTTCATGAGCCGCGCAGAAGCGTCATCATCAAATCACAATAATCCAGATCTCTTGGATCTTTTCACATCAATTACAGCGGGACCAATATGACACAACTTTCTCAGGACCCAGATTCCGCGAAAGAGCCTCTTCCCGTCCTGATGTCGCCTGAGGAGTTGTCCCGGGCATCGTCCATGATTCAGCGAGTCCTGAATCAGATGGACAGGACACTGCTAGGACGGTCCCAGCTTCACAAGATGGTGCTGGTCGGCATTCTGAGTCGTGGGCACATTCTTCTGGAAGGTCTGCCGGGAGTGGGGAAAACCGCTCTGATCAAGGCTCTCGGGCAGATCCTGAACCTGCAGTTCAACCGGGTTCAGTTCACGCCGGACCTGATGCCCAGTGACATTCTCGGGACACACATTTTGAGAGAGGTTCCGGGCGGGGGGCGTGAGATGTCGTTCCAGACCGGACCGATCTTCACAAATATTCTCCTTGCGGACGAAATCAACCGGGCCTCTCCCAAAACGCAGTCTGCTTTGCTGGAAGCAATGCAGGAATCGTGTGTAACACTCTTGGGGCAGACACGCGAACTCCCCAAACCATTCTTCGTCCTCGCCAGTCAGAACCCGATTGAGCTGGAAGGGACATATCCGTTGCCGGAAGCTCAGCTGGACCGCTTCCTGTTCAAACTGTCGGTCAGTGACGTCAATGTGGATGTGATGACCGAGATCATTGCAACCCGTCGGCGCGGCCAGCCTCCCGCTCCCGATTCCCCGATCTCTGAAGCCGAACTCCACCAGCTCTTTGATGCCATGGAGCGGATTCACCTTCCACGCCCCGTCTGTCGCTACATTTCCCGTCTCGTCGCTGCGACACATCCACGCAGTCCGGAAGCGACCGATGAAGTCAACTCCTACATAACCTATGGGGCCTCTCCTCGCGCAGCCATTGCCATGGCCGAAGCAGCGCGTGCCCATGCTCTCATTTCCGGACGCCCCAGCGCGGGTTTTGAAGATGTGAAGGCAATTGCGGTGCCGGTTCTGAATCATCGCATGATTCTGAACTATCAGGCCCGTTTCGATCAGGTCAGTACAACGGCCATCATTCAGCAGCTGTTGAATGAACTGGATGTCGCAGGGCTGAACCTCCCTCCTGATATTCAGGTGCAACCTGCCGGTCAGGTGGAGCGCTGAGAGTCCCTTCGTATGGAGTCGCTTCCCATTGGGGAAGTCCAGGTGCATCGGGTCTGTTTTGAGGCAGCAAATGAATCGGTCTGTGATAATGACGTTGGCCGGGGCAGGGGAAGCTGATTTCTCCTCCACGCGATTGTCTGGCTGGGTTTGCCTCCTCCTTTTTCTTCTTTGCACAACATCGGCTGATGCTGCTTTCATGGGGGAACTGGAGATTTCGGTCATGCCCGCTCCTGCTGCGGAAGGGAAGCCCGTTGAAAAATCCGGCGGCTACATCGAACACCGGATTCGCATCCAGAACCGCTCCTCACGCAAGGATTACACTGTCCGGCTGAGTCAATCCTCCGATTTTCAGTCAAGCCCAGGGACGTATCTTCAGAGGAACTCCAGAACGGTTCAGGTGCCTAAAGGGACAACGGTCACTGCATCGCTGTTCCAGCCACTGATCGAAGTTTCTGAAAAAACACTCTCTGTTGAAATCAACGGTGTTTTGCAGGAGGAGCGAATTCCGCTCCAAGCCCCCTTTTCGACTTCATATGGTTACTCTTCGGCACCAAAAGTAGTGACTGCTGTCCTTTGTGGTCGCGCGGTTCCACAGGATTACAAGGATCAGTTGAAAGCCAGCTTCCCCGATACCGTGGGGCTTTGTCGTAGCGAACTCCCGGTATCGGAATGGAGCCCCAACTGGCTGGGGTACACTGCCTACGATGTGGTTTTGCTGACGGATCAGGAAGCCCGTTCCCTTCCTGAAGATGTCCAGTTGGGACTGCAACGCTATGTCGAATCAGGAGGGGTTCTGCATATCATCGGACAGGACACCATCGATGGACTCTCTCGGTCGATCCCGGCCGGAATGCGGGCTGCGTCTCACAAGACTCTGGATGGCACTGTCTCACTGGGCTTCGGGGAAATTCGTCTTCAGGAACTTCCTCTCGACATCAGCACCGTGTTTGAGTTGTGGAACGGGGCCCCGAAAAGGATTGAGTTTCCGGATCAGTCGGTTCGACTCCAAAACGAGACACGAATCCCGGTTCGTGGACTCTCCATTCTGATGATCCTGTTCGCGATTGCGATTGGTCCAGTCAATATCTGGCTGCTATCAAGGAAGGGGAGGAAGATGTGGCTATGGTGGAATGTCCCCCTGATCTCCGTCCTGACATGCCTGACCGTTTTCACGTACTCCCTTCTGGCGGAAGGGGTCCAGGGGCACGGGAAAATGACCGCATTGACCCTTCTGGATGAAAATACTCATCGGGGTACCACATTGGGGTACGCCTCCTTTTACTCTCCACTCAGCGCATCGGATGGCCTTCACTTTTCCTACGACACGGATGTGTTCCTGTTGGATGAGAACGATGATTCCAATGATCCATACCGCTACAGGAGACATCGTCGCGATGGAAGAGCGACACGGATTGACTGGACGAAGGACCAACACTTCACCACCGGATGGATCTTGCCTCGCACCCCGGCAAACTTCGCCCTTCGCAAAAATGAGCCCCGCCGCGAACGGATGATCTTCCGCAAAGGGGATGACGGATCGGTGACCGCGGTCAACGGGTTGGGGATCGACATTGAAACGCTCTGCTACACTGATCCGGAAGGGGTGGTGTATTCCGGAACTCACCTGATGGCTGGTCAGGAAATGGTGCTGGAGAGGCTGGGGAGGGCCCCGGCGGCGGACCTGTCGCTCCGGAAGATCTATGCGGAGGACTGGCCCAAAGGGATCAATCAGATTCGCAACAATCCCCGCAGCACTCTGGGGCGCGGAAGCTATCTTGCAATCACCCGGGGGAGCCCGTTCTTGGAAAATCCCTTCCCCAGTGCCAGGGACGAGGGGAGCTCCGGAATCGTTTTAGGGATCTGCGCCAAGGGGAATGACAATGGACATTAAGATCGAGAACCTGAAACGACACTTCCCCAATGCAAAAGCGGTCGACGGGATTACATTCAGCTTTTCCTCAGGGCACATTTTCGGCTTCGTTGGACCCAATGGGGCCGGGAAAAGCACCACCATGCGGATCATCGCCACGTTGGATGAACCGACCGAGGGCGATGTCACAATCGACGGGCTCTCCGTGACCGAGTATCCCGAAGAGACCCGTAAGCTGGTCGGATACATGCCGGACACACTCCCTGCGCATCGGGACATGACGGTGCATGAATACCTGGACTTCTTTGCCCGTGCCTACGGACTCCGCGGAAAACGCCGGGATGATATGGTGAGCCATGTCGAAGACTTCACCAATCTGAACAAGATTCGAAACAAATTTCTGAAAGACCTGTCCAAAGGAATGAAACAGCGAGTCAGTCTGGCCCGCGCTCTGGTGCACGATCCTCCCATTCTTGTTCTGGATGAACCGGCTGCCGGACTGGACCCGCGCGCACGAATCGAACTCCGCGAGCTTCTGAAGATTCTCGCCGAACAGGGGAAGGCGATCCTCATCAGCTCCCACATCCTGACCGAACTCTCGGAGATCTGTAATGGCGCTGTCATCATTGAGCAGGGACGACTTTTGAAGGCAGGGCATATCGACCAGCTAACGACGTCGGAAGAGGCGATGTGTCGAGTGCTGATCCGTTCCATCGGGTCTGTGGAGGAACTCTATCGGGAAGTCTTGCAGGCTCCCCATGTCAATGAAGTCCGGATTGTGAACCGGCACGTGGAAGCGGAACTCCCCGGAGGAGATGAAGAATGTGAGCAGTTTCTTCAGTTCCTGATTCGGCAGAATCTTCGCATCGTGGAATTCCATCAGCATCAGATGGATCTGGAAGAAGTGTTTATGACGGTCACGCGAGGGCAGGTGCAGTGAGGCGAGGACCAGATGACGGTCCGGACGATGCCGGGTAAGGCGTCAACTTCAGTGAATTGACATGGAATCACGCGAGATGAAATTTTTTCAGCGAATTGCCGATCTGGTAAACGACTACGCGAATCCTGTCATGGTCAAGGAACTGCGTCAGTCAGTTCAAAGCCGGCTGGTGATTCTGCTGCTATTGCTGTTTCTGTTCGGGAATGTCGTCGCAGTCTGTTCCTACCTGACGTTTAATGTGCATTTACAGACGAATCCTCAGGCAGGGAGAGAGCTGTTTCAGGGACTGTTCACCTTGCTGGCGTCCACAACAATCATTTTTGTTCCGGTTTATACCGCTGTCCGGATGACAATGGAGCGGAACAACTCAAACATGGATCTGCTGTTTATCACGACACTCCCTCCGCAGAAAATTGTCCTTGGAAAACTCTGGGCAGCGATTGCGTTGACCTCGCTGATTTATAGTGCCTGTCTTCCATTTCTGACGCTGACCTATCTGCTTCGGGGGATCGACCTCCCGTCGATTTTTTCCGCCCTTGTATGCGCTTTCCTGATCACGACCGTATTGAATATGGGGGCGATTTTTGTCGGAAGCGTTCAGGGGACCGGATTTCTCCGCCTGTTGCTGGCGGCAGCGTTTCTTTACGCCGTAGGACTATCGATTGGAGCCGCCATCGGGACAGGGTACACGATCTCCCGGGTTGGAGTGACATCCATGTTCGGATCCTGGGAAGCGTGGGGGGTGTTCGGGACGATTTTTATTGCCGGATTGGGGGCTTTTTTTCTTGAATTTTTTCTGGCCGTGGCAGCGATGAGTCCGCGCAGCTCGAACCGGATGTTCCCGACTCGTGTTTATCTCACGGTTTGCTGGGGGCTCTCTCTGTTGGTGGCACTCTGCTGGAGTTACAGGATCACAACAGGGCCAGACGAAATCATGACGGTCTGGATGGTCATGTCCATCACCACTCTGTCCAGTGTCTTCGGACTTGTTCTCGCAGAACGGGAGCAGTGGGGCGTTCGCGTGAAGAAAACCATCCCACGAAATCTGATTGGCCGAAGTCTCGCCTTTCTTTTCTATACAGGATCAGCAGGCGGGGTGATCTGGTGTTCTCTTCTGGTCGTTAGCACATTTCTCATCTGGCAGGCAAGTCAGGTTGTCTGGTCGTCCAGTAACTGGGATATGGAGAGAAACTTTTATCATTCCGTTATTCTGGCGATGCTGTACGTATGGTGTTATGGAATGACAGGACTGTATCTCCGGAGGCTTTTATTTCCGAAAACGGCTCCGCTGATGAATACGATTCTGGGACTGGTCCTTTTTGCGATCTGCTCAACTGTTCCAGTCCTCATTGCCAATTACGTTTTTGACATACGTGGAATTCACGAACTCCCTGTCTGGTCGGTCATTATGAATCCGTTTTCGGTGTTAAATGACCAGCATTTTGACCGCAGGATCGCCGTAGCGTTTGTTCTGAGCTGGTCCCTTGTCGGCCTGCTGGTGAACATCCCCTGGTTCCGACAGCAGTGGAACGAATTCCGGCGGCATGAGACTCAGGTGTCGCCTCTCTCTGAGACTCCAGAGACACCTGCGCAGGAGGTAGAAGCGGCGGTGATCAATGGTTGATGCGTACAGGTCCAGCCTCAGTGAAGGGGAACAGGCAGGGATTCGCTACCGCTTTGCGGAGCCGAAGCAGGCACCGCAGGGGATGGCTGGCGCGAGATTGGCCCGGAACGCCGGGGAGAGCATGGAGTTCATGGAGCATCGGGAGTATCAGCCCGGAGACGACCTGCGCCGAATGAACTGGTCCGCTTATGCTCGCAGCGACAGACTGATTGTGAAGGTCTTTCGGCAGGAGGTCTGCCCTCATTTTGATCTGCTGCTGGATGTCTCGAAATCCATGGCCCTTGAGGGGACACAGAAACAGCGGGCAGCACTGGGAATTGCGGCCGCTCTTGCGAGTGCTGCAGAGAATTCCGGGTTCAGTAAACGGATCTATCAGACCAGCCGTGGCTGTGTGGAAGTGCAGGGGGGAAACCGACGCCCGGCGGAATGGGGCGGAATTGAATTCAGCAGCACCATTTCCCCTGCGGAAGCTGTTCGCATTCACCCTCCGGCATGGAGACCGCACGGGATTCGTGCGATGGTGAGCGATTTCCTCTGGCTGGGAAATCCGAAAGAGATTCTGAACTCGATGACCGATCGCGCGGCCGAAGTGGTGTTGATTCAGATTCTCGCCGCTGAAGATGCCAATCCCTCTGAACTCGGGAATCACCGGTTCATCGACTCGGAGACAGGAGAGGCGATGGAGCTTTATGTCGATGCAGCCGGGCGAAATCGCTATCTGCAAAACCTCAATCGGCATCAACAGGAATGGAGAGCTGCCGCCCGGCAAATGGGGGCCCATTTTTTCACGTTCATCGCCGAGGAGCTGTGTCGTGACTGGGATCTCTCCGAACTGGTGAAGGGGGAAGTCCTGATGATGAACTGATCCGAATTCAGACCTGTTGAGACTCGTCGATTCAGAGTTTCACGACCACAAATCTTCTCGCGTGGATTGAGCATCCTTTTCCTGAATTTCCCAGCACCCTGGCATTTGCCTCATGTTCTTTACGCTTCCCTGGATGCTGCTCGGCCTGATTGGACTCCCCGCTCTTGCAGGGATTTACTGGCTGCGCAGCCGCGCGAAGCCAAAGACTGTCTCGAGCCTATTTTTATGGGCCGATCAGCGTCAGCCTCGACAGGGGGGACGCATCTTTCAGAAGCTGCAGACCCCACTGACGTTCTTTCTGGAGATGATTGCACTGGCCTGTCTGGCACTGGCGGCGGCCTCTCCGGTGTTCATACGGAGTCAGCAGGCACGTCCTCTGGTGATTGTGCTGGACGATTCCTATTCCATGCAGGCGGGTTCCGGGAAGGATTCCGCCCGCCAGCGAGGCCTTGACCGAATTCAGCGAGAACTGCGGCGACGGAACTACGTGGCCCGGGTCATTCTGGCGGGCCAGCGTCCGAACGTGTTGGGAATAATTCTGCGAACCCCCGATCAGCTGGAAGAGGTCGCTCGCGAATGGACCTGTCAGTCTCCGGTTGCGAATCTGGAATCGGCCATCGCTCTGGCAAGTGAAATTGGAGGGACGAACTCACTGATCCTTGTTGTCAGTGATCATGAACCCGCGTTTGAACTTCCTGCGCAGCATGTTCGCTGGTGGAGTGTCGGACAGTCTGCCAGCAATATCGCGATCACAGCAGCCTCTCGCGATGCCCATCTCACCGCAACCGGGGATGTTGCCGATCGGGTTCTGATCGAGCTGTCGAATCTGGGGAACCAATCCGCCACAACTCAGCTGGTGATCTCTCAGGGAACCGATACACCGGCGTCATCGCGACAGATTGACCTGCCTGCGGGGGGAGTTAGTCGGATGGTGCTGACGGTCCCGGAGGCAAGTCCTCTGATGGCGACACTTCCGGCAGATGCTCTGGATTTTGACAACCGTGCCTTGTTGCTTTCCCCCCGACGACCGCCATTGCGGGTCCAGGTGGACATTCCAGATGCGGAACCCTTCGCCTCGCTGCGAGCCTCTGTGATTCGTGCTCTGAATGCCACCGGTCTGGCAAGCGCGGTTTCCACTCGCCCGGAATTGATCATCACGAATCGCTCGATAGGGGAGACAGCCATCAATGCTCATCGACTGGAGATTCTCACTGGAGAAGATCCGGTCAGCTTTGAAGGACCATTTGTCGTCAACCGGACCCATCCGCTACTGGAGGGGGTGCTGCTGGATGCGCTGATCTGGACGGTGGCTGGAAATCGCACCCCCGATGGGACTCCGCTCATTCTGGCGGGGAATCGGGTTCTTGTTGCGGAAAACGAAACCCCCACCGGAAAACTGGTCCTGCAGATGGCGCTCGAGCCGGAGTTGTCGACGCTGACGGAGAGTCTGGACTGGCCCATCTTCATGACAAATCTGGTCCGCTGGTGTCAATCAAGCCGACCCGGACCAAAAGAGGTCAATGTTCGATTGGGGCAACCTGTGACCATTCACCTCACCGAAGAGTCCGCGGCCACCGGGCAAGCGTCTCTCACGCTCCCGGATGCAACCAGACAAACCATTCGTATCCACAACCAGCAACTTGAATTCGAGACGCTGCTACCAGGACTCTATCAGGTCTCCTCCGGGCCTTCGAAGTATGAGGTGGCCTGCAATGTCCTTCAGACGGATGAGTCCGACCTGCGTCGGGCGGTCACCGGTGAATGGGGAGAGTGGAACGAGACCGATTCCGAATTCGACCAGCGGATGAATCTGGACTGGGCCTTTATCCTTGTCGTCCTTGCCTGTCTGATCGCTGAACTGACGATCCTCGCGCGGAGTGGAGGTGCAGGGGTATGACATTGTCCTCTCCAGTGTGGTTGCTCCTGATCATCCCGATCGTCGCGACGGCGGTGCTGGCGAAGATCCCCCGGCGGGCCTTCACTCCCGTTCGGATTGCGGTTCTGACCCTCCTTGTTCTCGCTGTCTGCGGACTGGGAATTCGTCTCCCCAGTCGCGCGGGAGTGGTGGTCATGGTGGCGGATCGAAGTCTTTCGATGCCGACACAGAGCCAGACCCAGCAGATGGAAATGGCGGATCTGCTTTATCAACAGATGGGGGACAACGATGAGCTTGGGGTTGTGGCGTTCGGTGAGCGGGTTTTCGTCGAACAGCCCCCACAGCGGCTTCGATTTCCGGGATTTGTGGGGGATGTTGGAAGCGATGCATCCAATCTGGGTGACGCACTTGATCGGGCGATCTCACTTGTGCCCCCCGGCCGTCCCGGTCGCATTCTGATTGTGTCTGATGGGAATGTGACGGGAAGTTCTCTTTCGGCTGCTGCGGCACGGGCCGCCAGTTCCGGAATAGCGATCGATTATCGCCCCCTGCAGAGAACTGGCACTGGGGATCTGGCGATCGAACGGGTGGATGCTCCGCAATCCGTCTCTGCTTCGGAGGCTTTTCTCGTTACAGCATGGATCACCAGTCCCCGCTCGCAGGAAATTGAGTATGAGCTACGCCACGGCAACCGAATTGTGACGGCCGGAAAGCAGGTGGTCCCGGAGGGGCGGACACGGTTGCTTTTTCGGGACAAAGCGGGGGAGGCAGGAACACGGACCTACCAGCTACAGGTTCGAGCTGTTGATCCCGCCAGCAACGATCCACTTCCGGAGAACAATCAGGCCCGATTTCTCGTCGGAGTTCGCGGTGTCAAGCCGATGTTGTGCGTGAGTCCAGCGACCTCTTCCCTTCCTGATGTGCTGTCCGCAGGGGGGCTGGAGGTCGTTCGGAAACTCGCAGAGGAGGCGAACTGGACTCTGGAGGAACTGTCCGGCTACTCATCTGTGCTGATCGAAAATATTCCCGCCAACAAAATCGGGACTGCGGGAATGGAAAATCTTGCTGCCTGGGTAACTGAAACCGGGGGCGGGCTGCTCACCACCGGAGGACGCAATGCCTATGGGATAGGAGGCTACTACAAGAGTCCTCTGGAACCGATTTTCCCGGTCACGATGGAACTTCGTCGCGAACACCGCAAGTTGTCGCTGGCGATTGTGGTGGCTCTTGACCGCAGTGGCAGCATGGCCATGACTGTGCCCGGAGGCCGGACGAAAATGGATCTTGCCAACGCGGCGACCGTCGAAGTTCTTGATCAGCTGGGGGCGAATGACCAGTTGGGGGTGCTGGCGGTCGACTCCAGCGCCCATGAGATTGTCCCGCTGTCCGATCTCTCACAGAGGGAGGCAATGAAGGCTCAGATCCTGAAAATTGACTCTTTGGGAGGGGGAATTTTTGTCTATGAGGCTCTGGAGAAGGCCGCAGCGATGATTGCTCCCGCCACTGCGGGGACTCGACACGTCATCCTGTTCTCGGATGCAGCCGATAGTGAAGAGCCGGGCGACTACGTCAATCTTCTGAACCAGTATCGGGAAGCAGGGGTGACGGTCAGTGTCATCGGGCTGGGAACGGAACATGATTCCGATGCGGAATTACTGAAAGACATTGCCCGGCTCGGGGGCGGTCAGTGCATGTTCACGGAAAATCCCCATGAACTCCCTCGACTCTTTGCTCAGGACACCTTTCTTGTCTCCCGGAGCACGTTTATTGAAGAGCCGACCTCAGTCCGAGCCACTCCGGGACTGACGATGGTGACATCCCAGAACTGGGGGGAGTTTCCCCAGGTGGGGGGGTATAACCTGTGTTATCTGAGGCCGGGAGCAAACCAGTCCGTTGTCACGGAAGATGAATACAAGGCCCCTATCGTTGCCACCTGGCAGGCGGGTTCCGGACGGGTGGCTAACTATATGGGGGAAGCCGACGGCAAGTACTCTGGACCGATGGGGAGTTGGCCGAAGGCGGGAGAGCTCTTTACTTCGCTCGCCCGATGGGTAGGAGCGCAGGATCAGGGACTGGGAGCGGACATGCTTCTCACGCAGGAGGTCTCTCAGGGACGGAGCCTGATCAAGCTGCATCTCGATAGCGAACGAGAACGGACCCCCTTCAATGGGACTCCCCATGTCACGGTACTTCGCGGCCGCCCGGGACAAAAGCCGACGGTCGAAAAGATTCCGCTTCAATGGACTGGCGCCGATGTTCTGAGTGCGGAGACGAATTTGTCTGGGGGAGAGACTCTGATCACCAGTCTGGATCTTGAAGAAGCAGGTCAGACGACTCTCCCTCCTGTCTGCCTTCCCTATTCCCCGGAATTCGCTCCGCGACGGGAAGGGGAGGGAATTGAAGCTCTGGAACGGCTTGCTCGTGCCACAGGAGGAAAAGAACGGATTGATCTAACGAGCATCTGGGGGGATCTTCCCAAGACTCCTCGCAATATTTCACTGGGGCCGTGGCTGCTCCTGACAGCTATTGTCCTGCTGCTGATGGATATTCTTCAGCGTCGAACAGGATTGCTGTCATTGCGGGGAATCCGGCGACAACGTGCAGAGAGCGCTCCTTCCGGACAGATTTCGTCGAAGTCTCTCCGGACAGTGAAGACGCGTTTCTTTAGAAAGCGGGCATCGCAGAAACCGGTTTCGCAACCTCAATCAACTCCCAAGTCTCCGGCACCCGAGATTCCGAAGAAAGAGGCCGCTCCATCACCAGCCCCACCGGCTTCGGAAGAAGGAACTGTGATGGATGCACTCACGCAGGCACGAAACCGTGCCTCAAGGCGAACACAGCGTTAGATTGTTCTGATCAAACAGCCTGATCGGGCAAGTCACGAACTCTCGGTGCGGCAAATGAATAGAGTTCATTCTGCCATCGGGGTGAAATGAAGTTACATGGTTCGACCGTCAGCAAATTTTTGAGTGGAAGAATCACCCAGTTGTCAGATCTCAAAGTCCGTTTTCAACGGGCAATCATCGGCTGGAGATGTCGCTGACCGAGGCTTCGTTCTTACACGAACAGTGGTGTCACAGTTCTGGAAATGTTAAACCAGTAGCAGGTAACGCGGGGCATTTCCGGCGTGTTTCAAAGTCAAGGAGTTTGGATCATGATCGAAACCGAGCAGATTTTTATGTCTCAAACAGTTGTCCACACTCCTCGAAAGACGATTTGGGCACGAGTGGCCTATGCCGCAGCCCTGTTGGGAATCACAACTGCTCCTTTGTTTGCAGTTGCAGCCGAAGAACCTGCCAAATCAGGGGACAAGGTGGAATCCGCAGCGGCTTCGGATGAAGAACACATTCACTGGCTGACGAATATTGAAGAGGCCAAGAAGCAGGCGCTGGCAGAAAACAAACAGCTGTTGCTTTTCTTTACCGGGTCTGACTGGTGCGGGTTCTGTATCAGACTGGAAGAAGCGGTCCTGAAGACCCCGGAGTTCCGCGAAAAGCTGGAGCAGAATTATGTTCCCGTTGTTCTGGACTTCCCGAACAAGAAGGAGCTCCCGGAGGAGCTGAAAGAGCAGAACAAGGAACTGAAGGAGCTTCTCAAGGTCAGCGGGTTTCCAACGATTTATATCGTCAATCCGGAATTGTTGCCGCATGGGCGGCTTGTAGGATTTGGCGGTGCCGAGTCGTTCTGGAATGGGTTCAATGATGTGATGGATCGCACATCAAAGCTCAAGGCCATCCCGGATTCCAACAGCATCGAAAAGATTTCAACTCTGGCTGCTCTCGATCCGGTGTTGGCGGCCATTCCTCAGGAATTGTTCCGTTTCGGTTGGCTGGAGCATCTGGATCGAGTGATTTCCAATGATGCGTCCAGCAATGCCGACCTGAAAAACAAATGGACCAACACTCTGGTTTCGATCAAACAGGAGATCGAAGACGAGGAGCATGTCGCACAGGCGAGCAAGGAGGTTCAGGCTCTTCGTCGCTCGCAGGCATCGTCTGCGGAAGTTCTGGAGTTTTTGAATAAGGGGATTGAAAGTGCCGAAGGACGTCCTGTCCGCTTGCGTTTCTATCTCCCTAACAGGGCTCGCTTCCTGCAGGATGTCAAAGAATATGACAAGGCATTGGAGGACGTGAACACGATTCTGGCAGCGAACTGGGCTTCTGATCGGGATCGCGCGGTCGCACGAAGTATTCAAAGCCGCATCTTTCTGACACAGGGACGAATTGATGACGGAGTCGCCATTATTACCGAGACTCTGGAAGAGCGTGAATTCCCGTCTGAAGAGGCAAAGAAGGGAATGCTGTCGCTGATGGTGGCATACGAACTCAGCCAGGCAAAGCAGCACACAGCTGCATTGAATTACTGGCAGACTGCTTTGGACAACGAGACACTTCCTGCGGCTCAAAAACCGATGATGTACACCATCAGCGAAATGAGCTCGCAATTCGCCGGAGCCGATCCGGCGATCCGTGGCGAGATCCTTCTCAACTGGGCAAAGATGGCCGCAGAACGGGGGCAGACCGCATTGAAGAATGAAAAGGCAGCGTTGGCTGCAGTCTGTTTCCGTGCTGCAGGACTTCCCGATCGGGTCACAGAGGCGGCAGCACTGGTGGATGAGGAGTCCGAACAGGACAAGGATTCTGATGCGGCACCAGCACGCCCCGGACGAAAATCCCCAGCCCAGATCCTTGCCGCTGCCAACGGAACGGACGCCGAAGCGTTCGAATATCTGGCACAGAATTCGTCACAGGAAGCCGGGCGCGGGATTTATCTTGTGGATGCGGCCATTGCCCTCAAGAAAGGGGGACGGTCCGAAGATGCTGAAAAACTGGTTCAGCAGGCGGAGAAGATCCTCGAGTCGGCCCGTGAAAAGTCTGTCGATCAAGTTGCTGTGGAAACACTCGAGTCGCGACTGAAGGCATGGAAGAACCTGTGAAATGATTCCAGCCCTTGACGCACCTGGAAGGGGAATCTTCCCCGTCATCCGGATTTGCTGTCATGAAATTTGCTGTCATGGAATTGTGTGAAATGAATTGAGCCGGCCCGTGTGAGATGACGGACCGGCTCTCTCTTTTGACCCCGCTGTCTTCATTCCTGAATTCATCAACTCAGGATGCAGGTCGCATCGTTCTCCTGCATCCTTCTGTTTGTTTTGATCAGTGCGACAATCGAGCGACGCGGGCTCACCCCTTGTTGATCATTACCGCACCCGTCAACATTACTGCGACGCCGAGAGCACGGACGAGGGTAATCGGATGCACGGGCATTCCGAGTAGACCGAAGTGGTCCAGAATCAGTCCCATGAACAGCTGCCCGGCAATCCCGGCGGTGAGCAGGTCCGCTGGTCCCATCTTCGGCACAGTGACGAGGACAGCGGTCACGTAAATGGCCCCCAGCAGTCCTCCCGTAAACAGGTACCACGGGACGATGGTGTCCTGTGGGAGCTTGGGGATTCCCCCTGAATACAGCAGAGTGACGACGAGCAGGACGATCGTTCCTGTGATAAACGAGGTCAGGGCTGCGAGAAACGGGTTCCCAAGAACCTGTCCGAGTCGGCCGTTGATAATCGCCTGCAGTGGAATCCCAAAGGCGACCAGAAACATCAGAATCCAGTGATGCATATTGTTGGTTCCAGTCGGA
The DNA here is from genome assembly GCA_938015865.1 of uncultured Planctomicrobium sp. GTDB lineage: Bacteria > Planctomycetota > Planctomycetia > Planctomycetales > Planctomycetaceae > Planctomicrobium. Next base: position 1,131 of record CALLWY010000137.1, on the reverse strand, counting down.
AGGAACGCTGGAGAGTGCAAAAAATGTCAGCAATGATGCTGTTTTCCATCGCGGTTTATAGAACCGAACACAAAAAAGGCACGGCAATTTCGCGGAAAAATCCAATCTCCCTGCTCTGGCACTCATTCTGCTACTGCACCTCCAGCAGGTGCCAATGACGCCGGTCACCGTCGGGACGTTTCGGCGGAAAAAACCGGGTAACGCGGTTTTAGCTCAAGAGGCCAGATCATGCGAGTTCGTCTTTATGGGGTCGGTCCGCGATCGGTCGGTGTGGTCTTCATCGATGAGTTTCCCGCCTCTCTGGAACTCGACGAAGATGGACGCATTCGTCCGGAGCTTCACTCTGGCCGTGGGCTCTGTCGTCTTGAAGAGGTCAATGGCCAGTTATATCTGCGATCCGAGTCAGATCGGCTGGAAGTCAATAATGCTCCGCTCACCGAAGGTCCGCTGTTGCCGGGGGACCGACTTCGGTACGACGGCTACGATTATCTGGTCTCGTATGAGCAGACTCAGTCCGCTCCGGCTCCGCCTTCACGTTACCGAATTGTTCAGTGACTCTCATCCGGCTGATGTCGCCCCCCGGAAACTGTTAACGGGGGGCAAATTCCACGAATCCAGCAAGCACCATTTCTAAAACAAAGGCGGCCGACCTGTCTGGCGACGGACAACAGCCCATTGTCCGCAGTGCATCAGCCAGTGTGACCCCAGCATCATGAAGATGGCACCAACCGTTGGGGCATAATCGATTCCGGTCGGCTTCTCGAGCGATTCCGGAGTCTGTTGATCCAGAAGTTTCTGCGATGCTGCCCGCAGATTCTGGTACGCTTCGAGTAACTGATCTTTCTTCCAGAAATCGGCTGGATTGTCGCTCCCTGTGGTCTCTTTGCTGTAGGCTTTTTCCAGCCCCTCAGGCAGCGCCGGAAGTTCAGCGGCATTCACCGCCTGGAGCATTTCGTGCTCGCTGACGACCAGATGTCCGAGCTGCCAGTTCAGATGGTTGCATCCGGGAGCAGGCCGCAGCATCATCTCCTCATCGGTGAGATCGTTCAGGTATCCCAGCCCGATCATCTCCGCTGTCTGCATGTTCAATCGAATTGCGGCAATTGCGTCCATCTTCTACTCCCTGAATTC
>CALLWY010000136.1 GCA_938015865.1 uncultured Planctomicrobium sp. | reverse complement strand
TCAGTGTGGCTACCTAATATCTACATTGAACGATAAAACGTTGAATGATCCCCCGCGGGAGTAGAACGCCTCGCTGCACAGCGAGGCTCAAAAAATCTGGCAAAACGATGAGACCTCAACAATGAATCAGTTCCTTCCTCAGGCAACACTGCGCTTCACAGCCATATTTACGTGCGTTGTCTTAACCTTGTCATTCCCTGTCGACGCGGATGGCTACGCCAATGCAGAGGACAAGCATCCGGAAACAGTTCGAATCCTGTCATTTAATATTCTGGTGGATGCCAAACGTGGAGGAATTCCGCAGACAGCCGAAGTCATTAAGGCAAGCCGCGCAGATTCAGTTGGTCTGCAGGAAGTCCATCAACGCGGGGAGGAACTGGCAGAACGGACGGGCATGACATTTGTGAAACAGCCCAAAGGGGGAATCCTGACACGCTATCGAGTCGTCGAAACGTCCAAAGCCGGTTTTGGACTGAAACTGGAAATTGCTCCGGGACAGTTTCTCTGGCACTACAACGTTCACCTCCACCATGCTCCTTATCAGCCTTATCAGCTCGCTGATATTCCATACGGAAAGGAGAATCCCTTCATTCGGACTTCTGGAGAAGCCATCGCGGAAGCCATTCGGGCGCGGGGACTGGAGCTGGCAGCACTTCTCATGGACATGGGCCCCGCCCTTCGCAATCACGAAAAAATTGTCCTCACCGGGGACTTCAATGAGCCTTCCCATCTCGACTGGACAGAAGCAGCAGCGAAAGCAAAATTGATCCCCATCCCCGTCAGTTGGCCACAAAGCCGTGCGCTGATCGACTCCGGATTCCAGGACGCGTATCGACAGATCTATCCGGATCCCGTGGCGAAACCGGGATACACCTGGACCCCGACCCCCGCGTCACGAGATGTACTGGACCGGATCGACTTTGTTTACCATCAGGGTCTGACGCCTCTGGCAGCACAGATCGTGGGAGAATCAGAAAAGACATCTGACATCGTCGTCACCCCGTATCCCTCCGACCACCGGGCGGTTGTGGTCGAGTTTCGATACTGAGCTAACTCCGCACAAGTCAAGATTGGATCGCGACTCTCACAACACTGGGGCATCATGCCCCGCACCGCTGGGAGACTGCCTATTCCTTCCCCAACTACGTGGTAGCAGCAAAAAACATTCGCCCCGCCGCTCCTCGAGCCTTGTGGACAAAGCTCGAGGAGCGGTTGCATCCACTGGACACCGGCAATCTGTAATCCGCTTTACCACAAGCACTTACAACGCCACCGCAGGCCACAACCACGATCGCCGGAAAATTTCTCAGAAAAATCGCCCAATGTCCGACTCTCAGGACAATATATGTGGCGTGTCAGATCGATTCGGACGCGCCGAGCCCGGGCCGACACATTTTACTTCACTGAATCAGTTGAAACGGCCTGATGATGTCGTTCTCCGCATTCGAAGATGATCTCAACACATTGAACAGTGATTCCTCTCGGGAAGCAGAATTCCTGCGAGAGCTGGCTGCGTGTTACCGCGACATGTATTCGTGCGCAATGGTGGTTGCCGGAAGCCAGGCGGACGCAGACGACGTCATTCAGGAAGCCTGCGTTGTCCTCTGGCAGAAATACGACGAATTCAATCCCGAGTCCTGCTTTAAAAAGTGGGCCTGTTCAATCACGTTCAATGTGGCCAAGGCCTATGCACGCAAACAGCGTCGGCGGCGCGGCCACGGCCTTCCGGATGATGTTCTCGCAAATGTGGTCCGCATGCGTACCGCCGGGAGTGAACTGTTTGAGCTGCGGAGCGAAATCTTGAAAAAGTGTCTCGCTCGCCTTTCTGTCAGCAATCGTAACTTCCTGATTGACTGCTATCAGAATGCAAACGGGATTGCCACTGTGGCCCGAAAGCAAAACCGGACCATGGCTTCTGTCTATTCGAAATTGAAACGAATTCGCCAAATGCTTTCCGAGTGTGTTAAGAACCAGATGAAACAATGGGGGAGCTAATGGAATCCATTCCTTCTCCCCAGGAGGAGATTGTTGAACTTGTGGATCTCATGGTCGACCACCAGATCGATGCAAGCGGTTATGCACGACTTGAGGCGCTGCTCCGCTCGGATCAAGGCTGCCTTCAGGCCTATGTCGACCGCCTCCACTTTCATTCTGAATTAATCCAGTTTTCCGACTTTCGCACCAGCGAAGCTGCCGTCCTGCAGCAATTAGCAGAGTACGATGACAGCGAACGCTTAAGGCAAAACCGCAGTTTCATTCCGGCCTTCGCCATCTGTGCAATGGCACTGATCGCTATTGTTTCGGCGATGGGGTACTTGACTTATGGCCGTTCAACACGACCTGTTGGCACCATTTCTGGGATGACTTCAGACATCGAATTCAATACTCCTCCCGTCAAACCGGGGGAGTTGATCCGGGCGCGGCAGACCATCCAGATTAATAAGGGAATCCTGACCGCCCGTTTCGGAGAGGTGATGGTTGATCTTATTGGCCCTGTGTCGGTGCAAGTCCAGGACAGAAGCTTGATCAATTTGAAAGACGGAACTCTCATTGCAAATGTGACCCCAAACGGGATCGGATTTACGGTCAAAACATCTGATGTCGAAACCGTCGATTTGGGGACTCAATTCCTCGTGAAGCGTTCCCGCAACCAGGGGACACAGGTGAGTGTCCAAAAAGGGCGGGTTCACGCCAGCCTCCTAGACCGCAATGGGGACCGAAAACAGGTCATGGAGATCACGACCTCCCGTTCTGCTAAGTTCTCTATGGAGAAAGAGACCGTCGCAGAGCAGGATTTTAGCAGTGAACCCTTCGAAATTGTCGCAAATGCTCGTGGAAGTATCACATCGATCGATGGCCTCATTCGAACCTCAACAGAAAGAGCCAGCGATTTACGCAGCGGGCGGCATTATACCCCGAATTATATTCTGGTGATCCCGGAACAGCAGAATATCACGATTCACGAGCCACTAACGCTGAGCGGATTGAATGGGACAATAACAATCCCGGAAGGAGCAGTGATTTGCAGCTATCTGGTCCACTATGAACCGGACACAAATACCTATCTCGCCCCCCGAGGAGCAGTCAGTTTCGACGGGCAGATCGCGGCGGTCCTTGTTAATCAATCCGCATTAGCGGCGACGGATCCTCTCTTTGGAATTCCAGGGGTCACCGTCGAAAAGAGCGCCGAGCGGGGCCTCGAGCTGGACGAAGATGAAATTCGTGTTTCAGACGACAGGAAGACTGTCTCATTTTACTTTGGAGCCTCTGGAGGAAAACCGGTCGATCAGGCCAGAATACTGGTGATTCTCAATCAGAATACTCCCTGAAGAACGAAGATATTAGCAATCAAATTTAAAGATTGCAGAACTCATTTTCAGCAGGTCAAGTGAACTTCAATTCCTGATGCCCACATCTGGTTCAAAACTTCTCCTTCTTTAAATTCTCTTTTCAAGAGGTGGCCCCATGTCTTTCCTGCAGCACCAAAGAAAAAACGGCTTTACGCTCATCGAGCTTTTGGTTGTTATTGCCATTATCGCGGTTTTAATTGCGCTGTTACTTCCTGCGGTCCAGCAGGCACGTGAAGCAGCTCGTCGATCACAATGCAAGAACCAGCTCAAACAGCTTGGGCTGGCTCTCCATAATTATCATGATGTCCACAGAGTCTTTCCCTACCGTCAAGGGGGAACCGGACCGGCCGCCGATGAAGAAGGAACTGGAAATAACAATCGTAACGCCGGGAGCGGAATGATCATGCTCCTGCCGTTTATTGATCAGTCCGCATTGGCAACAAAAATTGCCCAGGACAACTACCACCGCGCTCCTTGGGAACCAAGTTATGCCCCATTCCTTCAGACAATCCCGCTCCTTCTTTGCCCCTCCGACAGCGTGCCGACTTCTCTTGATGATGTCACCTATGGGGTCCAGGGGAAGAGCAACTATCGATTCTGTGGGGGAGACTGGTTTACTCCCGGGACCGGAGAGAGTGGACTCCTTCAGGGACAAAGTGGCGGTTATCACGCCTCGGATAAGAATCCTCGAGGGATCTTCGGATTCCGGACGCGAACCTCACTGCGGGATATCCCAGATGGAAGTTCAAACACAATCGCCATGTCCGAGCGAGCATTCAGTCAGTCTGTTCGAGATTTGCTGGGAAGCATTGCGATTAACCAAACGGGGCTGCTGACGACTCCGGGGACATGTCTGGCGACGCGATCTGGAGCCAGCTACGCAAGCTCGATTTCGACCACTCGACGATCAGGGGCGAACTGGGCCAACGGAAATCCGTTCTTCTCAGGATTTAACACAATCCTTCCCCCAAACAGTCCTTCCTGTGCGATTTCCAACTGGGGAGGGAACTATGGAGTTCTTCCGCCGACGAGCCGACACACGGGAGGCGTTCACTGCCTGATGGCAGACGGAGCGGTGCGATTCGTCAGCGAGAACATTAACTCCGGAAACACGATGGCCTCCGTTCCAACTTCGTCATCAGGAATTGAAAGTCCTTACGGTGTCTGGGGAGCACTCGGTTCGAAAAATGCCGGTGAAGTCGTTGGTGAGTTCTGATTCCGACTCTTTGCAACTCCTGTGATTTGCTATCCCCCGGGTAGGAGAGAAACCGATGAAACAAGCTCCCACAGTATTGTTATTGGTGGCAGCCATCTTCGGCTGTTCAGGCAAGAAAGATCCCTGGATCGCACAGCGTCCCAAGACTGTCCCCGTGACCGGAGTAGTACTGCTCGATCAGAAGCCTATCGAAGGAGCCGTGGTCGCCTTTCTGTCAGAAGACCAGCAGAGCGGGGCCAGCGCCATGACTCAAGCTGATGGGACATTCGCATTGACCACATTCGAGGAGAATGACGGAGCAGTCCCGGGCGTTTATCGCGTCACCATCTCGAAGACACTCGTCAAAACGAAAGACGCCGCCAATGGCGAGGACAGCGGAATTGTCACTGGGATAGAACACGTCATTCCAGAAACTTATACCCGAGCTGACAAGTCCGTCCTGACGGCAGAGGTGAAACCAGATGAGAAGAATCACTTCCAGTTCGAGTTGAAGCGATAAAAGTTCTGGCACGCGCAGGCTCGGAGGTCACATACCCACCCCTGAAACATGCTTGATGCCATCGGACCAGTCTTTTCAACCGGGACTTGAAGTGCTTCGATTCTCTTCCTAACCACTGATTCAGTGATTGCGGAGTTCAAAGATGGACCGACCTGCGTGCCACTGATGCGATGAAATTTAACCGGAGATCATATCAAATGATGACAGAAGTTCTGGGACGTCGGGCGTTCATTCGACACAACGTCCTGTTTCTCGCAGCGGGGTTGGTGTCGGCAGGGAGGTCCGCGTCACTTTCCGCGAGTGAAGCAGCTTCTCCAAAGCTTCGATTCGGCCTCATCACAGACTTGCACTACGCAGACAAGCCCTCCGCAGGGAACCGTCAATACCGCCAGACGACGGAAAAATTGTCAGAGGCAATCGAGGCATTCCAGCGGGAGAATGTCGCATTTGTTGCGGAGCTGGGGGATTTCATCGATTCCGCACCAGATCTGGAAACCGAACTGGGATACCTCAAAACCATTCAGCGACAACTGGCTGATGGCGTTAAAAACCGCCATTACGTCTTGGGAAACCATTGTGTTGAACGACTGACCAAAGACGAATTTCTCGGTGAAGTGGGGCAGAAATCGTCCTATTACTCATTTGATCAGGGTGACATTCATTTTGTCATCCTCGATGCCTGCTTCCGTCCCGATGGTGTCCCGTACGGCCGACGGAATTCCGACTGGCGAGAAGCCTTTATCCCTCAAGAGGAACTCGAATGGCTGGAGTCGGACCTGGCGACCACAGACCTTCCGGTCATTGTCTTTGCCCATCAGCGGCTGGATGTGGACAACCACTACGCTCCGCGGAATGTTGCTCAAGTTCGTAAAGTTCTCGAATCATCCGGAAAGGTGCGTGTCGTGTTTCAGGGACACAGCCACGCGAATGACTATAGAGAAGTGAACGGGATCCACTACTGCACTCTTGTTGCGATGATCGAAGGAAAGGGACCGGAAAGGAACGGGTACTCGATCGTTTCCGTCAATGGCAATGGTGATTTGACACTGACGGGATTTCGAGATCAGAAAAACTATCATTGGCCGGCAAAGCAGGCAGCAGCCGTCGGAAGCTGATCGGTTTCGAAGAGTCGTCCCACAAAATCGATTCCCATGCTGAACGGACAGGCGGAGAGATTTCTCCGCCTGTCGCTGTTTTAAAGCCACTGCTGATCTCTGTCACATCAACCGGCTCTGTTTCTCTCAGCCACTCTCTCAATCGATTCACCTCAATTGCCCAACAGCTGGATGACCAGCGAATTGAGAAAGGTCATCGCAAGACTGCACCGATTCGCGTGCGTTCCGCAATGAATCGAGGTGGGATGCCGCTTTTTCGGCCCGGTCTTCTCCCCTCCTCTCCCTGTTCGTCGGTTGTTGTGTGAACTACTCTCTTTGACACTCTGAGTTGTGTCTCTGTCGGTGATGGCACGCTGAGGCCTTTTGAATTTGAGGTCATTTCTGGCTTTCTTCAGTTTGACAATGAACCCACCCGTATCTGCGACATTGACGGTCGATCCCACGCGTGCAGATGCTGACTGGCAGCTCTCAGTGGAATGGATTGTCCTGCGAATCCGCTGGTTTGGTCTGGTTGTCGGAGCGATCCTCGTCAATACGCTCAGTCCGCCAGACAACCGGGGGACATTGAATGGAATCCTGCTGCTGGGAGCCGCATATGCCGCCTGCGATTCCTACTGGCACTGGCGCGGGCAAGTTTTCCTCTACAAAGTCCCGCTGTTCACATCCCTGATGGAGGCAATTTTCATCGGTCTTCTCTGTCTGTTTGATCGCGGGCTGGAGAGTCCGTTTCGGTACTACTACTTTCTTTCGCTTCTGGTTTGTGCCATCCGGTATTCACCACTGGTCACCTACTCGACGTTCGCACTTCACTCCGCAAGTTTCTCCTTATTGCCCTTCACCCTCTCCACTGCAACCACCGACCAGGTCGCCACGTTGATTCTGATGATTGTGTTCATGGGATGGGCCACATGGGCCAGCACCTCGATGACCAGCCTGATGAGGGAGACAGCCGATAAACTCTCCGCACTCAATCAGCAACTTGAACAGCGCATCGAACGTCGGACCCGGGAGTTACAGCAGTCTCAAGCCATGCTGGTGCAGCAGGAGAAGCAGGCTGCCTTCGGTTTACTGGCAGCGGGCATTGCACATGAAGTCGGGAATCCGCTGGCAGCGATCAGTTCTCTTGTGCAATTGATGAACCGCAAGAAGCTCGAACCAGAGATGCACGAGAGACTGGGGCTGATTGATGAACAGTTGCTGCGAATCCAGCGAACCCTCCGGGAGCTCGTGGAATTCTCCCGCCCCCGACTGGCGGAGACGAGCCAGTTCGACCTGCACGATGTCATCAGCACGGCTCTGAATATCGCGAAGTACTACAAGCGAATGAAGGGGAAGACCATTCAAACCAACTTTGAAGAGGGGCTCCCTCCGATTGTTGCGGTTCGCGATCAGGTGCTGCAGGTTTTCCTGAATCTGATCCTCAATGCTCTCGACGCCACCGAGGAAGGAGGCGTCATCCAGATTTCCACCCGGAAGTCTGAAAAAGGGATTGAAGTGGAGGTGAAGGACAACGGGAACGGGATCGCTCCGATGGACCAGCTCAAACTCTTCGAACCGTATTTCACGACGAAGTCGACCGGGACCGGACTGGGACTCTTCATCTCCCGCCATATTCTGGAGGGTTCCAACGGCACGATCCGCCTGGCACGATCGGTCCCCGGAGAAACGGTCTTTGTGGTTACGCTACAGCCTCGTCAGACGACTGAACCGAACCCTTCAAATTCCAGTGCAGAATAGCAGGACGGTCCAGACTCCGATCATATCCCAGCACAGACATTGCCGTGGTATTGAGCATCAGATGAGGACAAATCTCCAGCCCCAGACCACACCAGCGGGCTGCAATCACACGGGAAAAATGCCCGTGACAGAAGACCAGCGTCGTCCCTTCCAGTTCACGCAATTTGGCAACCGCACGATCCCCACGCTCAATCGCGTCCTCGACAGTCTCTCCGCGTGATCCTCCATTACGGAAAACATTCCATCCCGGGAATTGCTGCTGGATTTCCTCAGTCGTCATCCCCTCGTAAAGCCCGTAATTCCATTCGGCAAAGTCGGCGTCGACGGTCGCATGTCCATAGCCTGCCAATCGAGCCGTTTCCCGGGCTCTCAAAAGCGGGCTTGTGATCACATGGTCCGGAGCGAGCTTTTCCAGCCTTGATGCAAGCAGTTTTGCTTCATTCTCACCTGCAGGAGTGAGAGGAATGTCAGTGGAACCAGTATGTCGGCCGACGGGAGACCACAATGTTTCTCCATGACGGACGAGAATCACTCGCGGCAGTTCTTGTGACATAGAATCCGGCTTGAATCTAGGAGTGAGGACGACAGACAGCGAGTCTATCGAACTCGATCTGCAGAGAAAAACAACCGAAGACGAAATTCCTCGTCCGATTGCTCATTCCCTTGCAACGTGGTCCCCTGTTGGAAAGATCCAGAGATCCGTTACTGGCTGATTCAGTTTGGTTCCACCTGATCCAGATTGACCAGCTGAAGATCCTGAACCCAGATGGTGGCGGGCTGCTGGCCAATGAGAAAACCAATCCGGTTCTTGCGGCGGACCGAGTCAGAGACACGGAAGGTGACATCAAACTCCTTGTATTCCCGAGTGACCTCCAACTCCTCATGCAGCCCAATTTCGTGCCAGTCATCCTCGTCGATCATCGCAGTCAGTACGATTCGACAGGGAGCACTCGACTTGATCCGCCCCGTGACCCGGTACCTCGCGCCGTCAACGAGATCGAGATCTCCCTGAAACGCGTGAACATGCCCGATGACTCCGGTGACTTTCGTCACGATGAACTGGACGGTATTGGAATCAATGAGGAGCTTTCCCCGACTCCCTTCGAGTTGTTCCAGCCTCCAGGCCCCCTGTAACTTGGCAGGACGCAGCAGATTTCTCAGCCTCGCCCGTTCTCCTGCGTCAGCAGAGGAACTGAAAAAACTGGCAAGCAGTGCAAGTGTAAGAAACAGACGCATCGTTGGGGGAAACCTCCGGCGGGCAATCCCAATGACTTCCAAACGGGTTTGGAAAAGGGATGAGTCGTGGCGGCGGGCTGCTGTAGGTAGGAACGCGAACAGAAGTTTCTGACGCGAAATATTCCTTATAAACCGGCGAGTTCCAGCTGTCAAATTCGATTTTTTCAACTCATGCCCCAGATGTGCCGCATCAATCGAACTTTCGGAGGAGCCTGCTTTGCCTGTCAGCTCATCTGCGGGCACTCTGCTCATGCACCATCCGGACCAGAGCCTTCACATGATCCGGATTCATATCCGGATGAACACCGTGACCCAGGTTGAAAATGTGCCCGGGCTGAGAACCAGCTGCGTCAAGAACCTGCTGGACGCGGCGAGACAGTTCGGATCGCTCGCAGTAAAGCGAGACAGGATCAAGATTTCCCTGTACCGCACGAGCAGGCCCGATCAGCCTACGGGCCTCCGCAAGATCGACTCGCCAGTCAACGCCGATGACCTGCCCTCCCGCAGCGACCTGATCAGGGAGGAGCGCGGGATTTCCGGTCAGGAAATTGATCACCGGGACCCCCGCAGTGACCGATTCAATCAGCCGCTGCGTGTACGGTCGCACGTATTGCCGATAGTCTGCCGGTCCAAGACATCCCGCCCAGCTGTCAAAAATCTGGACCGCCTGACACCCCGCTTCAACCTGTGCATTCAAATAGGCCGCCAGGCTCTCCACAAGCCGGCTCATTAATGCGTCCCATGCAGCGAAGTCGTTGAACATCAATGATTTTGTGCGGATATAGTTCTTGGAACCTCCCCCCTCGATGGCATAGGAAGCCAGCGTAAAGGGAGCCCCCGCGAATCCCAGAAGGGGAATATCTCCGGGCAACTCCTTCCGGATCAGCCGGACAGCGTCGAAGACATACCCGAGATCCTGAATATTCTCTACTGGTCGGACCCGGTCCACATCGGCCGCGTTCTTCAGCGGGTTATGAATGACAGGCCCTTCCCCCTGCTGGTATTCGAGGTTGAATCCCATTGGCTCAAGGATGGGGAGCAGATCGGCGAAGAGAATGGCCGCATCGACCCCGAGGACGTTTCGGGCGGTCACGGTCACCTCGGCCGCCAGTTCCGGCCGCTTGCACAGTTCGATGAAAGTCACTTTGCTCCGGACCTGCATGTATTCCGGGAGGTACCGTCCCGCCTGTCGCATGATCCAGACCGGGGTACAGTCGGTCGGCTCACAGCGGGCTGCCCTCAGAAAACGGGAATTGTGAAGTTCCGGAGTCATCACCATGCCGGGGCTCTTTCAACGTCGTTCCAAACGGGAAATCCGCAGTGTATCTCATTCGATCACGAATTCAGAGGGTAGCGAATTCCTCCCGATCCTTCCTCGCAGGTTCACTCCTCCTTGACTCCTTCATTTCCTTCTTTCCCGATAAACTGCTCCAGAGACAGACGCAAACAAACAGCCGGAACACGAATCATGTCCGAGATCATCGAACTTCGCAGCGACACGTTTACCACACCCACTCCGGGAATGCGGAAGGCGATCGCTGAAGCGGTTGTTGGTGATGACATGGTCGGAGAAGACCCGACCGTCAATGAGCTGGAATACCGGATGGCGACGCTTCTCGGGAAGGAAGCTGCCGTTTTCGCCTGTTCGGGAACCCAGTCCAATCAAATGGCCCTGTGGGCTCACTGCCAGCCGGGGGATGAACTTCTGATCGAGACGACCGGACACATTGCCAATTTCGAAGGGGGCGGTCCTGCAGTCCTCTCGGGAGTTTCTATCCGCGCGATTCCTGGAGACTTCGGACGACTCGACGTTCCCCATCTCGAAGGACAACCCCGGGGGGGAGATGTTCACTTCGCCCCGACCCGTCTCCTCTGCCTGGAAAATTCCACGAATCTGGGAGGTGGA
>CALLWY010000135.1 GCA_938015865.1 uncultured Planctomicrobium sp. | reverse complement strand
GAGGACTCAACGCCGGTGAGCACGTCGCCGGCCTGAATCGCTTTCCCGTCGAGGATCTGATCCTTTTCCACAACCCCGACGCAAAAGCCCGCCAGATCGAAGTCGCCGTGAGCATACAGGTCAGGCATGATGGCGGTTTCCCCGCCGATCAGTGCTGCCCCGGCATCAATGCAGCCATCCGAAACCCCTTTGACCAGAGCCGTCGTCAGGTCCGGGTTATCCTTCCCCATGGCGACATAGTCGAGGAAAAACAGCGGCTCTGCCCCGAGGCACAGGCAGTCATTGACGCACATGGCCACCAGATCGATGCCGATCGTGTCATACTTTCCAACGAGTTGGGCAACCTTGATCTTGGTTCCGACACCATCGGTCCCGGACACCAGCACCGGATCGCGGTATTTCCGGTTGTCTCCCTGTAGCTGGAACAGCCCGGCAAAACCGCCGGTCAACGGGAGCACTCTCGGCGTCTGGGTCCGTTGCATCAGCGCCGGGAGCCGCCCCATTGCTTCCTCATAGGACTCCAGATCAACCCCCGCGTCCTTGTATGTAATGGCCATCGCCAACGTTTCCTGATTACGTGCCCCCGAAACAGTTAATCCGTCTGGGGAGGTCTCTGTGTCTGACGTTGAGCTGCACACTTTCAATGTGCAGCTCAACTCGCATTTCTGTTACCCAATCGCCTGCTTGAGATCTTCAACGAGATCATCCGGATGCTCAATCCCCACGGAGACCCGGACAGTCTTGTCGGAAATTCCCGCAGTGCGACGGGCCGCTTCGGTCATGGAGGCATGGCTCATGGTGTCCGGATACTCGACGAGGGATTCAACCCCTCCGAGCGATTCCGCCAGTGCATACAGCTTCAGCTTCGAGAGCATCTGCTCGACGGCAGTGCGTCCCCCTTTCAGGTCGAAACTGAGCATCGCCCCGAAGCCTTTCTGCTGCTTCTTCGCCAGTTCGTGCTGGGGATGAGTTTCCAGACCGGGGAAGTAGACCCGCTCCACCTTGGGATTTTCCGCCAACATCCGGGCCACTGCCATCGCCCCGCGCTGATGGGCTTCCATGCGAGGTCCAAGAGTCTTGACCCCCCGCAGCACCAGCCAGGCATCAAACGGGCTACAGGCCAGCCCCAAAGCGTTCACGATATAGGCGACCCGATCGGCATGTTCCTGATGGCGGGTGATCACACATCCCCCCACCACGTCGGAATGTCCGTTGAGGTACTTGGTCGTCGAGTGAACAACGACATCAACTCCGAATTCAAAAGGACGCTGAAGGTACGGGGAGAGGAAGGTATTGTCTGCGAGCGTAATCAGATTTGCCTTTTGAGCAATCTCGACAATGGCAGCAATGTCAACGATGTTCAGCAGTGGATTGCTGGGGGTTTCGATCCAGATCCCTTTGGTCTGCGGGGTAATGGCCTTTCGGACTTCATCCAGATCCCGCATGTTCACAAAGCTGAAGTGATATCCCTGTGCCGTCAGGATATCGGCAAACAGACGGTAGGTCCCGCCATAAATGTCGTTCCCGGTGATGATGTGGTCTCCCGGCTTGAAGAGCATCAGTGCAGTGGTGACGGCGGACATCCCGGTTGAGGTCGCCCGGCAGGAGATTCCCCCTTCCAGAGCGGCCAGGTTCTCTTCCAGTGCCGCGCGGGTCGGGTTGCCGCTACGGGTATAGTCAAACCCGCGATGGGTCTTGAGATCGTCCCAGTAGAATGTCGAGCTGGTGTAGATCGGAGTGGTGCAACTGTTGAAGGCCGTGTCTTTGTTGACTCCGGTGTGAACGCAGAGCGACTCGAATTTCATGAAAGAGGTCTCGATTCTTCAGGTTCAATTGGGGAAAAGGGAGAGTGTTGATACTTGTCCGGGTGATGTCCAGCGAACCGGGTCTGTCTGGATGCCTGAAAATCAGGAACGAACTCACGAATTCCGGGGGGAGAATGGCACCCCGAATTCGGCAAGGATCAGTGGAGTGACATCCGTATCCCGATACGAGTCCTGCTCAAGTGGGGCCGACGAGATCAGGACGCAGGAATTTTCGACGTCATCTTCCGGATATCCATGTGACCCGCGAACGAGTGTCGCATCGAGGGGGATCGTCTTCTCCGGCATTTTGACGAACAGCTCCACCGGGTCATAGCCCGGCTTGCGATGGATATCAACCGTATGGGCGAATTCCGGAGCCTTTGCGTCGTCTTCCCACCAGTAATAAGCAAACCATGCATTTCGTTTGGCAATAAGCACGACATCCCCGGACCGGGGATGGTTCAGCGAAAATTTCGCCCGCTCCTCAGCAACCAGCACATGTTCAACCTGCGGATGGTCCCGGAACAGGTCGGCAACCCAGTGAATATCATCAGGGTCCTTTACAAAGATATGGGCCAGCTGATGATCCACGAGTGCCCATGCAGGAGACTCTCCCGGCACCAGGTGGGAACGCCCGTTGATCTCCTTCAGCGCAAGCAGACCCGCTTCGCGAAGGAGGCGATTCGGATAGGCCACCTCGTTCACCGCCTGAATGGTGTATTCACTGGCGACGAGCCAATGGATGTCCGTAATCCCCGCATCGGCGAATCCCTGCACCAGTCTGCTGATCGCCTGATCGAGATCGACAACCGCTTTCCGAGCTTCCGGACTGTCGGGACCGTTTTTCTGGGCGGCGTAATCGAGATGTGGCAAATAGATATAGAAGAATCGGGGGGCAAATTTTTTCGCTGCGATGACGGCCGAATCAATGATCCAATCGGACGATTTGATATTCGCCAGTGGGCCCCAGAAGTTCATCAGGGGGAAGTGCCCCAGCTGGTCACGAAGTTCCCCATACAATTCGGTCGGCTTGGTGTAGCACCAGAGCGATTCGGACCCATCGGGGTTGTGAATGGGTGCGGGCGTACAGATGTAGTCTGAGCTGGCCCCTTTTGAGTGAAGTGGAAACCAGACGGCCGACGTAATCGATGGGTCATGGCGATGGAGCAGCTCCCAGACCTGCGGGGCTTGAAAACAGCTGTTCCAGGCGGTCCACATCTCGACTTCGCCCTTATCGCGATAGAAGAAACCGTTCGCGATGATGCCGTGCTGTTCCGGGCCGACACCGGTGGTCAGGTTGGCCTGCACCGGACAGGTCATGCAGGGGAAGGTAGGAGTGAGTCGGGCAACCGAACCACTGGCAGCCAGCCCTGACAGGGTGGGCATTTTCTCCAGATCACTTCGGCGGAGTCCGGGAAGAGAAATCAGGACAACATGTTGAGCCATAACTCGAAATACCTGTCGCCAGTGGTCAATTTCGCCCGACCATTCCCGGACACACTGCCAGCTGGTGCAACTGGCCCTGTTGCCCCCGCCAAGCTCCTGCGGGAAAGGTCCCATGCTGATCGGACCAGAGACTTTTGATCGGTCAATGGTTACGAAGCGCAGCTATCTTATTCAAACCGACCGCAAAATCCCATGATGGCAGCACGACGATTCCGTCATGAAGGGAACCGGTCCGAAAGCGACTTTCCCAAGCGCCCAGATGGCGTCTTTGAACTTCAGGCGCAAGCCAGCCCCATCCTGATTGCGCAGGCAAACCAGCGTCCACTCAATGAATCTGGCTGCCGACCGCCTCGGGGCTGACGGCTCAATCCTCGATGACCTC
>CALLWY010000134.1 GCA_938015865.1 uncultured Planctomicrobium sp. | reverse complement strand
CTGATGATGCAAGAAGAGTGACAGAGAAGAGAACCAGGACGGTCTTCGCCCAACGACGCGGCAGCAAGACCGGGAACTCTTAGTGACTGAACATCCGGGAGAGGCCCGGGAATCGGAGTCGACTCGCAGGGCGATCGGTCCGGGGAACCACTCCGCGGTACGTTTCCACGCAGTCCATTTGAGGGCTGCCAGGAAAGCCTTCCGAAATTGCCGGGCTTTCGGGGGTGATCAGCTCATGGGAATAGTCCGATGTCGGAGCAGGTACTACTTCGGCATCAGGAACGCGAAGAGTTGGGATCGGCTCTGGAGAAAGGCCAGATGTCTGAAAGATAGGCGACCTGGAAGCTGTTTGTTCGGGATGAGGCATTCCGGTCGGCGAGGTGCGGGGGAAATCGGTTGACCGTTGCCTGAATAACAGACGGGGATTCGGAAACAGGAGGCGGGGTTTTTTCTGCGATGCCTCTTCCGATGTCGATTTCCCAACGCCCTCAGGAGCTGTCCCGGTAGGGAGTGACTCGCGGCCATCTTCCAGTTCTTCAATCTGGGGCAACAGAGTGACGATCTGCCGTGGTACTCGATTGGGCGCCGGTTCGGCCGCATGAACGGCAATCGCCATGACGTGTGCTGTGAGGCCTGCAGTGAGAATGTCGTGAAATCGGCGCATGGAACGTTCGATTCGACAGTTCCGCTTCCTCACCACGTCCGTTGGCTGGAGAGCAAAACAAAAAAATTCGGATGTGGGAAATACGCTCCTTCCCACGTGCCAATTCTTGGCGACTTGAGAACGGTCGTGATTGCCGATTCTCAGCGTGAATCCCATCGGAATCCGGAAGAGTCTCGCTTCAGGTGACTGAGACCAAACACAATGGCATCGACGTCTTCCTCTGGACCATCTGTTGCATGAATTGCAACTGGTATAACTCGCGTAATCGTTAGCGTCGGCCTGACCCGCAATATATTCACAGTGACTACTCTGAAATTGTTCGAGTCAGAAGGATTTGTCCGGTTAAAAAGGACGGAAGATTTTGGAAACACTGCGGGGACATGAGATTTCAGAGCCATGTCGGAAATCTAATGCTAGGTCTCATCTGTGGAAATTTCTTTAGAGGCCAACAATGCCACTGATTGCTGAACGAGCGACCCCTGCATCGCACCTGTTAAGTGTGTCATCACTGCAGCAGACGCTGTATGAAACGATTGCCAAGAAGGCGGTCAGCACCAAGAGTGCGCACATCATGGTCCTGGACGATGAGCCCAGCCATATCCGTACGCTGGGACAGTTTCTGAATGATGCGGGTTATACGAACCTGATCACGACGTCAGATCCGACAGAGGGAATTGATCTGATCCGTGAGAAACGGCCTGATCTGGTGCTGCTGGACATTGCAATGCCGGAGATCAGCGGAATTGACATTCTACACCTCATCAGTGTCGACCACTCACTCCGACATATTCCGGTCATTGTGCTGACCGACAATGCCAATCGGGACGTGAAACAGGTTTGTCTGGATCTGGGTGCGTCCGACTTTCTTTCCAAGCCGGTCGATCCGATAGAACTTCTTCCTCGCGTCCGGAATCTCCTTCTCAACAAGCAGTATACCGATCAGCAGCTCAGTCACGCGGAATGGCTGGAGGAGCAGGTGCGCAAGCGAACCGCCGAACTCGCTGCGTCACGTGAAGAAGTGGTTCATTGTCTCGCACGGGCGGGAGAATTCCGTGACGATGATACGGGACACCACGTCCGCCGGGTCGGAAAGTATGTCGGGGTCATTGCACGGGAACTGGGGTTCAGCCAGTCCAGAATCGAAATTCTCGAACTGGCGGCCCAGCTACACGATATCGGGAAAATCGGGATTCCCGATGCAATCTTGCACAAGCGGGGCAAGCTTGATGATGATCAGTATGCCATCATGAAGCAGCACTGCGTCATCGGGAAGGAGATCATCCAACCGCTACCGGCCGATGAAGCGGCTCAACTCCGCATGCATGCAAAAATGGGGGCCGCATTGCTCCATGTCCCCAGTTCGCCACTACTGATGCTTGCCGCCAGGATTGCTCAAACGCACCACGAACGATGGGACGGAACGGGTTATCCTCTCGGGCTCAAAGGGAATGACATTCCCATCGAAGGTCGGATGACTGCTGTGGCGGATGTGTACGATGCCCTCAGCAGTCGGCGACCATACAAGGAACCGTTCTCACGAGAAAAGTGCTTCCAGATTCTCGAGGAAGGCCGTGGGACTCACTTCGATCCCAAAATCCTCGATGCGTTCTTTGCCCGTTCCGAGGAGATCGTCCAGATTCAGCTGGACTACATGGATCGGTGAAAGTGAATGTGCTTCCAGGTTCCGTCGATTCGCTGCCAGATTCGGGTTTCCTTGGCAACGGCGGTGACCGGTGTTCCATTTGCATCCAGCTTCTGCACCAGCCGCGCATAGCAGACAATCCCGATGTCGCCAATCACCCGAACATGCGGTGAAGCGATGGAGGAGAGGCGGGGAGTCCCGCTTCCGGGAAGATCGAAATAGAACTTGTGAAATGGAAGTCCGCTGACAAGGTGCGTTTCTGCTTCCGGCTCGAAGCAGGTGATCTCGTCATCGCACAGCGCCGCATATGCGTTCCAGTCTCCCGCATCAATCGCTTTCAGCAGATTACGGGAGATTTCCAACAGTTCCTGTTCTGGAGTGGGCATGGCGTCTGGAGCTTTCGGACTACGAGTGAAATTGAAAATGGAATCTCTGGCAGCAACGGAGATGTCACGTCCTCAATCCTGTTCATCAGCGAGCAAGAACGGGACAGATCGCTGGTGTCTGCCCCATGACATTGATCGTGAGGAACAGCGTCGCTGCACATCGAGGAATACATCTCACAGATTCGCACACATTTGTCAAATCAATTCTGACACGACACAATGACTCGGCCTCTTTCGAGGAGAATCACTACCAAACCGTGTTTCAGTTTCTTAGCGGGTCAAACTCTCATGAATAAAAATGCCGTCAAGGCGGCTCTGAAGGCAGGACTTCCTCAGGTCGGAACGTGGTTGTCCTTCGGAGATTTCAACGCCACTCGCATGCTGGCTCGTACCGGACTGGCGTATCTGACTGTCGATCTGGAGCATTCTCCCATCGACTGGGGACGGGCTGGAGAGTTGTTTGCAGCCATTGCGGATGCGGGATGTGTTCCGCTCGCTCGGGTTCCGGAGGGGCGTCACGACCACATCAAGCGGGTTCTGGATGCAGGAGCCTATGGAATTATCGTTCCGATGGTGGAAACCGTCGAGCAGGCGAAGGCCTGTATTGCTGCAGCGAAGTATCCCCCGGTGGGAACCCGATCGGTTGGAGGATCGCTGCACGCCATCAATTTTCGTGCGACACCCCTCGAATACTACCGAGAGGCAAATAATGAAATTCTGGTAATTCTGCAGACCGAATCACCGCTCGGTGTGGAAAACGCAGAAGCAATCTACAGCCTTCCGGGTGTCGATGGAATTTTCGTTGGCCCCAATGATCTTCGGGCCCAGATGCGAACACCGGATGGACGCGATCCATCCCCGGAGGAATTCGAAGCGATGTTGCAACGAATCCTTGCCACAGGAAAGAAATGCGGGACTCCGGTCGGGTTGCATGTCATGTCGGTTGAGGATGTTCAGCGGCGCATCAATGAGGGGTGGCAGTTCCTCGCGATCGGAAGTGATCTGTCGATGCTGCTGACGGAAGCACAACGCATTTCGACCGCCCTCAAGCTGCGTCCCGATCAGCAGCAGATTGCCCGTTACTGATCCCCTATCCGAGTTTGGCCCCCTTCTCTCAGAGTGGGGGGCCATACGATCGTCCACAAATAAGAAATCGCTGCACATCGAGTGATGCGCAGCGATTCTTTGTTTAATGATGTGGCCAGATTCTTAGTGAGTCACTTAGTCGTTCGTCGCATGGCTGCTCGGGGCGGCGACGAAGGTTTCCATCGTTTCCACTCCTGAGAACAGGTACAGGCGTCCGCGATACCACACTGCATGTTCGAGCGATCCTTCCAGTTTTTCCCCGGTCAATGCGAGGTGAATCACATCGCATCCGCCCGCTGCTGGAGCATACTTGACCGGATCAGCCAGAAACTTGTCACGGGCCTCTGCTGAGGAGAGGGCGTATTCCCGGCCATTGTAGGAAACCGTGTACAGGAATGAGGCGTCTACAAGATTTCGTTCATCCCGCAGGACAACCGGACAGAACCCTTTCAGTCCCTTCAGATCTTTCCGGGCGGCAATCAGCTCCATCTTGGACTGCTGGTCATTCGATGGAGGTGGTGTCGTCGGTGCCGATGGTGTCGTGGTCGTCGGGGTTACAGCGGCAGTCTTGACGGGATTGATTTGAATCTCCGGTGCCGGAGTTGTCGACAGCTTCGGCAGCTGATCCGGTGCAGGAATCTCCAGTTTTGGCAACTCAGGAGGCACACTGGGCGCCATGGACTGCGCGGGGGCTGGTGTCTGCGTGGAGGCGGCCACAGGAGGAAGTTCCAGTGGGGGAATTTCCGCTGTCTTGATCTCCTTGGGCTGTGCTGTCGCTGGGGGCACCGCCGGAATCTGCGGGAGTTGCTCCATCGGAGGGGGTGGCAGTGTCTCCACCGTCTTCATCTCTGGACCGGATGGCTCCGCTTGCAACGAGCGACCAGTATAAGGTGAGTCGTCAGGCGCTTGCGTCTTAGGCGCTTGCGTCACTGTCGGAGTTGTTGTGGCCGGAGCCGGATTGGCTGCGGTCATGGTGGCGGCAGGGGCCTTCTGGTCTTCCGGGAACAGATCCGCAAACGGATCTTTCTGCGGCTTCGATGGAGTGGAAGTCTCTGAAGCCAGTCCCGTCGGTTCGCCCGGGGCGATCTGTCCAGCTGGTCCCGGAAGCGGAGCGTTGAATTTGAGTTCAGGCTCGCTGGATGGCTGCGGAGTATTGGAATTTGTTTCAGCGGGTGGGCTTTCCACCATCAGCGCCCTCAATTCCGGAATGTGCTTCACTGGAGGCTCATGGTCTCCGCCGACCGGAGAGATTGTTGGAGGAACGGCCGGAATGTCCGCGCCCGGAGGAATGGACGGGATGTCGTTCATGCCAATGGTGTTTGCTCCGATGGCATTGATATTGTTCCCCGGCTGAAACAGCCCTGGTTGCTGGGGCTGTCCATAAGTAGGCGGAATCGACGGGATCTGCTCCATCGAGGCTCCGGGGGCGGGTGGCGGTCCCGCTGGACGGTCCGTCACCTTGATGTCGGACGCTTTGGGATAGGTCATCCCCGGATCGACAGGAGGAGTGGTCGGAGCCTTGCTGCGGAAAATTCCTTTCAGCCGCTCGCTGAAGGCGGTTGTCTGCCGGTCTGATTTAAGCTCGTCCTGATCGGCCTTCCGCATCTGTCGATAGTCTTTGTTTGACATATTTCCGGCAACCAGCTCGACGGAGCCGGACCCAGGTCCCAGTGGTCGTGCAATTTGGGATTGCTGTGGAAAGAGCCGGGGCTCTGCGGGGCCATGAGAGGCCGTCCCGTGTTGTGCTTGAGCGACCGTGGAGATGGAACACATTGCCATACCGGCGATACCGGCAAAAAAGAACGGACGAGTTCTTTGAATGATATTTCGGTAGAGCGTCATCTCTGATCGTACTCCCGGGAAAAGACTGGAGAGTGGCCCGCCCAGTTCAACAGCGTCGATTGCTGCTGAGCCAAATCTGTTTCTTGTGGATGATCCGCAGCAGGCTGGGCCGACCTCCGGCAGAAACCTGCTGGAGGACCATGCGATCTCGCCGGAACCTGTTCGAGAAGGATTTGCGCAGACCGGGAGCGTGTCACAATCCGCGTATCCGGAACTTCTGTTCCCGATGGCGTTTGGAAAGAGCGCCCCCTGCGTTGTTCCCCCCTGTTCGGAACCATACAGCCGATACAATTGGCTGCTTTGGAAATATCGGTCTGGCCATTAAGATGTCGTGATAACGGTTGAACTGATCGCAATTGATTCGATCCGAAGATCACGAGAATGCGGCACAGCCGTGAATTTCGAAAAACTTCCCGCAGGGAGCCTATTTTCACATGAACATCCCCATCCAGACGTCTGGCAATGAACCGATTCGGGTCATGATCATCCCCCCAAAACGGAGATGGCTCTTTGCGCTTGTCTTTCTGGCCCTGTTGGGGTCTCTGTTTATGAATATGGTGCTGACGGCTGTCTGCGCCAGCTATTTTCAGGATGCGGAACCGCCTACCGAGAAGTACCACTCCGGGAACAAGCTGGCGAAGGACAAGATCGCCCGTCTGGTGACGGATTTCACGATCATGCCCCCTCACACTCACCGCCTGATCGAAACGATCCGCCATGTGAGGGACAAGGACGATGTAAAAGGGGCGATTCTGGTTATCGACAGCCCAGGAGGACTCGTCTCAGACAGCCACGAGATCTATCACGAGCTGATGAAACTGGCGGAGAAGAAGCCTGTTTTCGTTTCGATGAAAGGAATAGCTGCATCAGGCGGCTACTACATCGCGATGGGAGCGGGAGAAGGAGCCCCGATCTATGCAGAGCCGACCACATGGACCGGGTCCATCGGAGTCATCATGCCGCGATACAACGCCACTGAGCTGGCGAAGAAAGTCGGAATTGAATCGGATTCTCTGGTGACAGGCCCTCTCAAGGAAACACTCAGCCCCATCAAACCATTAACTCCGGAAGAGCGAAAGGTCTGGGATGCGATCCTCGATGATTCATTTCAGCGTTTCCTGAAGGTGATCGACGACAGCCGGACAAACCTGACAATGGAAGAGGTCAAAGCACTCGCAACAGGTCAGGTCTACACTGCCACTCAGGCACTCGAGAACGGATTGATCGACAAGATCGGGTATGAAGAGGACGCTCTGAATGCGTTGAAAGAAAAACTTGGGCTCTCTGAAGTGCTCGTGGTCGATTATCAATTTCCCAAAAGCCTTTCCGAAATCCTGATCGGTGTCTCCTCGAAGGTTCAGCCCACCGATCCGGTCAGCCGTCTGATGAATGCCAGTGTCCCACGGGCGATGTATTACTTCGGATGGCCGATGGCGCTCGATTTCGATCGCCATGAATGATGCGCCCCGTGCTTCGTTTGAGAACGTTGCGTTCACCGTGAAGGTCACTTTGCCTGGATTCGATGCGGATTGATGTTTGGTTTACTGAATCTCAACAAACCGGAGGGGTGGACCTCCCGGGATGTCGTCAATCGCGTCGCGAGACTGTGTGGCCGGAAGGTGAAGGTCGGACACGCCGGGACGCTGGACCCTCTCGCAACAGGGGTTCTCGTGGTTTGTGTCGGGGGAGCAACCCGGCTGGTGCCACTGATTCACGAACACCTCAAAGGGTACGAAGCGGAATTTCTCCTCGGAGCGAAGAGCGACTCCGATGACACCGAAGGAGAGGTGACCCCGGTGGAGATCCCCGCCGACCTGACGGCGGAATCGATCGAGTCGCTCCTTCCGGAATTCACCGGTGAGATTCAGCAGGTTCCTCCAATTTACTCTGCGGTCAAGGTGAATGGGAAACGGGCTTACAAGGCCGCCCGTCATGGGGAATCGTTTGAGCTGAGTCCCCGGACGGTGACGGTCAGCCGGCTGACCCTCACCCGGTTTGAACCACCGCAGTTCACATTGTCCATCGAATGCGGCACCGGGACATATATCCGCTCCATCGGGCGTGATCTCGCACGGAGACTGGGAACGGAAGCGGTGATGTCAAAACTGACACGGACCTACATCGGGACGATGACCA
>CALLWY010000133.1 GCA_938015865.1 uncultured Planctomicrobium sp. | reverse complement strand
CAGCTCGTCAAACGGCTGGCTCAGCGCGCGGGCGACATCGTCCTGCCGCCACAGGCGATTGCTATTGCGGTCGTAGCCATATTGCAGACGGACGGCATCTTCTTCAGCATCGGTATTGTACCAGCGGCAGTCCTTGATCCACCCGAACCGGTCCAGGCCGGAGTAGATGTCCCCTGTGCCCGGATCATCCGTCCTGATCAGGCTGGCGAGAGAGTCCTTCACGAGGTTTGTTTCACTCAATTTCGCAACCTCGCGAGTGATCAATGCTGTCCGTAAACAATGACTGATCGGTCGTCATTTGGTTTTCGAAGAAAACAAGAATCGCGATGTACAGATAATTGCGGTTACCACAGTACAAAATCCACCCAAATACAATCCACACATTCCAAGTAAAAATAACAGGCCAACAATAAAATCTCCATGTGGAGTGGACGAAAACTCTCTGATCCAAGCTGCAACTCTGGACACCTTAGGCGATTCTAGCTCACTCCATAACAGCAAATTACAGATTACGGTTCCCAAAAATGTAATTGCAACAGAGTAGGCAAATGGCTTGCAGATTTTCATTTCAGTTACCTGAACACATCGTGAACATCGAACGAATAATTGTCGAAATTGCCCTGCGCGCCCACGGGGTTACATGTTGGCGGAGATGCCATGTTTACTCCCGCCTGGCTCGCCTGGTAGATCATCCAGTTCAGCACCAGCTCGTTCGTTCCAATTTCCCCGTGAGTCAACGGAAAGTGGTGATGTGTCAAGTTTAATCCAGGACATTGCGAAAAGTGCAGCTCCGGAAACATTAACTGCTCTCTTGAAGAATTGTTGTAGTCGGAGGTTGCAAGTGTGACAGAAGAAACATTGTCTGGAATGCTGCCACCAAAGGTGCTCCCCCACATCATTCTTACTGGATCGAATAGGCCAAGCCAGTTGACGCTCGGAAATCCTCTGTCTATGCACTTCATCGTACGGCCGCATCTTTTCTTCTTGCAGCAACATCCTGTTTTTTTAAGGAGATTGGCTACTTCTATGGCGATCACCGCACCTCGGCTCCAGCCGACGAGGTTGATTGTGATGGTTTTGTTATTACAATATGCCTTACAGATATCCGAATGTACTTGCGATGCAATATTTGCTGCCCCGAGCCCTGTAGGGCTACACGGGTTTAAAAACATGTACCAAGAGCCGTTAAAATCTGATCCTACTCCTGGATAAAATCTGCCTGGCTCAGCGGTTTGTCCCCAGAATAAACTCGTGTTTTGGCAGGACAAGTCATTCTCATTTGTTCCTCCAATCGCCCAAGTGTCAAGACCGAACGGGTCGGATCGAACGAGAACGGCAGGCATCAAATAAAGTGACATGCCTTCGATGTATTCGAGCGGATCGCGACGGTTCCAATTTCCCAAAGCGGGAATCATCACACGAAAGCGCGCCAGATAAAAACTTAAGTGACTCTCCAGAAGATGGCCACAGTACAAGACTTTCCATCCATAACTACTCGTCATCCGAACTGTGAAATTATCTGACAGGATCGCCACATTTCCATATGGGTCATATTCATACCGTTCCTGGACTTCTCCGGAAGTATTGACGATGGCCGTGACGTTCCAGTTGGCGTCCTGGCAGGCGTAGAGGCGTTCGGGGGTGCGTGGTGCCGAAGAGCTGGATGACGAGGAGCTTTCCTCCGGGAGAAACCTATGGCGGAGGACCAGGTCGTCGATGTAGCGGAGGCCCCAGATGTTTTGTTGTTCGGGGGCAGTGTCACTTCCCAATCGTTCTTCGATGTCCTGCCAGGAGTCCGTGTAATAGAAGTGGCGGGTTTCGCTCAGCGTGCCTTCGGTATAGTCCTTTCGAATGATGCGGAAGTTACGTGCGTCGTACTGGTTTTCCTGCACGGTGTCTTCGCCGTCCGTCAGCTTGACCAACCGGTTCCACGCATCGTAGGTGGCGGCCAGGGTTCCCTGTGAGGCTGTGGCGGGGAGTCCGCCCCATTGGTTCGCTGTCAGATCTCCCCAGCCGTCCACGCTGAGGTTCGACCAGCTGAAGACAGGCTGGTTTGGCCGGGGAATGGCCGTCATGTTCCCGTTGCGGTCGTAATTTGGGGTCGCCCAAGTGGGGCCGGTGGTGTTGTCAATATTCGTGATTTCGTTGACGGGGCTGGCAGTGCGTTCTTGGATCAGGCTCCAGCCGGTGCCGTCGTCGTCCTGGCGGAACCCGTTCCAGTTGCCGGTGGCATCCAGCGTCCAGCACTGGGCGAATTGGGGAGCGGTGATGGCGGTATGACCGCCGTTCAATGTCCCTCGCTGGGCGTTCTTCAGGCGTTGCAGGCCGTCGTAGGCATACAGCCAGTCATGGTGATTGCCCGGATCGGTTGGGTTCTTGCGCCAGCTCCGATTGCTCTCGCGGTCGTAGCCATACTGGATGCGGGAGAGGTCATCTTCCGTATCGGTATTCCGCCAGCGGCAGTCCTTGATTCGTCCGAACCGGTCCAGCCCCGCATAGATGTCCCCGGTGTCCGGATCGTCCTCGTCGTCCAGATCGATCAGCGTGTATTGCAGGTCCGCCTGGGGAGAATCGATCTGAACCACGTGATTCAGGCCGAGATAGGCGTATTCCGCCAGGTTGGTCGTGTCGTCATCATCCACGAGGGCGGCGATGCGGCTGAGAGAGTCGTCCATTCCGTCGGCTGCGCCGTAGCTGTAGTTCAATTCCCGGCCATCGGGATAGACCAGTTGCGTCGGGCGGATGGTGTTGTTCGCTCCGCTGGCGTAGTTCATGCCGACGCTGAGAGTACTCATCGGGTCGACCGTCCCGGAATGGGCCTGGAAAGTCTGGATCGACTGGCCGAAGTCATTATACGAAAACACGACCTGATTGACAGCACTTCCCGATCCGACACTGGAATTGTCGTAACTCGTCAGCAGGCGCACGAGCCCCCGGATGTCGTACTCCACCGAAAACCTCCGCACAGCCCCGTCCACACCGCTGCCCAAGGTCGTCACCCGGTCATGCAGCGGACGCCCGAGCTTGTCGTAGTCGTACGTGTGAATATTTCCGTTCTGGTCGGTCAGGCTGGTCCGTTGAGCCAGACGATTGTAGGCATACTGCACCACGTCGCTGCTGTCTTCGGAATCGGGATAGATCACTTTTCGCAAGAGCAAGCTGGAAGCGACGGCAGAATCTTCCAGCGTGGTGCCATAGACATATTGTGTCACCTGATTTCCGGTGGAGGCATTCTGCGCGGTGAGAGTGGCTGTCTGTCCATCCGGCGTATAGGCCATCAATGTCGTGCGGTTCGTATCGTCGGAGGCGGAGCAGGTGGTTTCCTCAGAGCTGCTGCCGGGGGAGGAAGAGGACGACGAGAGGTCCATCTCCTGATAGTTTTCAAGCAGCGTGGTCTGTCGTCCGGCGTCGTCGTATTCGAACCGGGTGACCATGCCGATGGGATCGGTGGTTTCGAACACGTCTCCAGCATCGTTGTAGGTCTGGCTGTTGACCAGGATGGTGTCCGACCGGGCGGGAACGGTGCTGGAGCGGGTGAGCGGAGTGCCGCCGTTCGTGCCGTAATTGGCGGTCGCCTGCGTGCGGCCCAGGGCGTCGGGATAATTCGCGGCGTAGGTGACGCGAGCCTTGGGAGTAGTGGACGGATCGCCGAGGGGGCCGAGTTGGATGTCGGGAGCATTGTGATAACGCTGCCTGCTGGTCGTCTGGATGACGTTGCTGGCGTCGTCGTAGGTGGTTTCGGACTGCTCCAGAATGACATCGTTTTCCAGGGGGAGAGGGGAAAGGGAAGAGGGGGCGGAGGATGAACTCGAACTTTCCGGGGTATAACTGCTGTACGTTGCCGTTGGTCGACCGAGGCTGTCGTACTCGGTCTTGGTAAACAGCTTCGCCCCGGCGGGGAGGGACTGGATGCGATTCCGGCCGGCGTCGTACCAGGTGTTGCTGGTGAGGGGGTAGCCGACAATCCCGGTACTTGGATTCACCCCGTAGCGGATGGTCCGGTACTGGCGGCCCCGGTCGTCGAACAGGAACTCGCTGCGGGCGATCAGGTTCCCCTCTTCATCGGTGTCGTACCGCTCGACCTGGATCTTCTTGTTGAGATTGTCGTAGACGTTCTTCTGGAAGAAGTCGATCTCGCCGGTGGTGGTGAGCAGGCGGCTGCGGAAGTCGTAGGTCATGGAGGTGATGCGGGTGTCGGTGGCGTCGGCATACTGGGTCTGCTGAGTCAGGTTGCCGTCGCCGCCGTCTTCGCCGCCGTCATAGACATTCTCCGTGACGAGGACCATGTTATTCTGCGGATCGAAACCACTGCCGGTGGGATCTTCTTCCGTGCCGCCGTCGTCGTTGGTGCCGACGTACGTGGTGAGCACGAGGCTGCGGGGATCGAACACGACGTCGGTAATCGTGCCGCCGGGAGTGACGGTGCGGTTGCGTCGCTGCAGCGAGTCATAGCCGTAATCGGTCTGGTTGTAGTTGACGCCGGAGGTTCCTTCTCCGGAACTGGGAATACTGAAATAGACTCGCTGCGAGGCGACGAGGCAACACTGGGTGTACTGCGTCGTCTGCCAGCGGACCCAGCTCGATTGCGGATACGCATTCATGCCGCCGCCGGCGTTCTCCATGATCTCCGCCAGGGTGCCTTCGGTATCGGGCGCCACGGCGGTGATCTGGGCGAGCACCTTGCCGCCGTCGTCCCGCTGGGTGATGGAAACGGGATTGATCAGGGTGTAGTCGTAGTCGGGGGCTGTGCCGGTGGCGTACCCCTGCCCGGAATACGTGCCATGATGCTCGTCGTTGTAAACGGTCCAGTCTGCCTGGCGGATGGTGGTGGCGGTGCCGTCGAGATCGATCTGGTGGACCGGTCCCAGCGACTGGACCGGTCGGCCCCGGTCATCGAGAACGTAATCCGTCACCAGATTCAAACCGCCCTCCGCAGGAGTTTCCCAGCCGTCGGGGACGTCGTCGTACAGGGAGGTGTCGACGTCCTGAACGGTCTGCAATATCCCGCCGGTCTCCAGGGAATAGACTGTCCGGTCGATGAACCCGCGTTCGTCCATCGTCCAGGTGAGCCGACCCCGTTCATCGAAATACCGTCGGGTGGTGGCGGAGGTGTCGTCCCCATTCTGGGACGCTGGAATGGCAGGCAGAGTGGTGGTGACCTGCTGTTGCTGGACGGTTCCCGGATAGAACGTGTAGGCGTAGGTGGTCTCGATCGGCTCCAGCCCGGCGTCGTCCCGGTAGACCGTGCTTTTGGCGGGGAGGTAAACGGTCGCTCCGTTGGCGGTTTCGGAGAGGTATTCGAACGATGCCTGGAGAATCGGGGTTCCTTCGGCTCCCTGCTGCAGGCTGCGGGAGGCGACATAGCCCTCGGCCGCCCCCGAACCGGACGTGGCATAGTATTCCGTCGATTCGATCAGGCCGCTGTCTTCGCGAAGCTCAATGGCCAGATCGTCCGCCTCGTCATTGTAGCCGAGAACCGCCGAGGGGTGGGCGTGCCAGAGTTCTTGGTACTTGGCGTTGAAGTGCCAGGCATCGATCCAGCGATCCGAGCCGGAACGGTGTTCCCGTAGCAGCCCCTGGCCGAGGTTGTTGGTGTAGACGATCATCTGGGAGCCGTCCGGGCGGGTCTCGACGGTTCTCTTCGCCCACTGGTTCTGGTCGCCGGGGGTATTCTCCGTGAATTCGAACGTATACGTCCGCGCGCCGCCGTCGATCCGTTCCAGAATCACCCGGTTCGCGTCATCGTACTCGTAATAGAAGTTCGCGTATGTGGCGACCGTCATGTCGGAAGCGGTGAGGGGATCGACGCTCTCCGCGACCATCGCCTGGTAGACTGCCGGGTTGATCACGAACTTGAGCAGATGATTGCGGGGAGGATCGCCGAGATCGACGTAATAGCGATACACGGTCGTCTGGGAGTTCTCCCAGCCCCCGGAGCTGCCTTCCCCCTGCGGAGGAACCTGGATCGTGACCGACTGCAGGTCGCCCGGACTGCCGAAGCTGGTGCCGGTGGACCAGTAGCTGTAGACCGCTCGGCGGACATCCTCCCAGTCTCCGCTGCCATGCTTCCGCCGCAACGTGACCGTCTCGATCAGGTCGTCCTCGTTGTAATCGAAGACATAGGCTTCGATGAGCGTTTCTTCATCCACCGTTCCGCTGCGGCGGATTTCGTCCATGAGACGACCGGTGTAGGAGACGACGGAGGTTTCCTGTCCCCCGGGTTCAATCTGCCTGAGAAACAATCCAAAGGAGACACCGCTGGAGCCGTCCGCGAACTCCTGTCGTGTGCCGTCCGGGTAG
>CALLWY010000132.1 GCA_938015865.1 uncultured Planctomicrobium sp. | reverse complement strand
CAGTGGTTGCCCGTCAAGTTCCCCCTTGCCGGAGACCGGAGCGATTTTTGGTCCGGCTGCCTGGCCGCCACATCCAGAGAGAAGTCCTGCGACAATGAACGTCCCCAGACAGATCGACCTGAAGATCTGGTTCAATCGAATAGTTACCAACTCTTGCCACTCCTTAGAACGTAATAGTCAACTTAGTAACAATTACAGACAGGGTATTCGAGAAACGAATGGTCAGGCAGGAAACAAATGCGTCCTGTCCCGGTTCATCTCACCCAATGACATCTTCAGTGCATAATGAAAGCTCGGTCGCCGTCAAGGCTGCGACTCAGAAGGAGCTACACTGGTCCGGTTTGAAATTCCATCTCCCAGCCCCGTGTGATTCACCAGCCTCAATACGCTGGGGCCGCCAAATCACTGAGTCCGATGTATGTAGAACCTATCGCGAAGATGCGTCTCTTACCCTCTCCTTAGGCGGGCTCTCTAAAAACGTACGTCCTGCCCGTCGTTATCAGATGTCAATAGATGCTCACCGGAGCGCCGTCCGCCCGTTTGCCAAGATTTTGATAAACGGTAAAGTCAATATGCTCGCTGACGAAATGAACGGAACCGTCGCAGAGTGCAAAATGGCAGCCGCCCACATGCTGACTCCCGAAGTTTGCCTGTAGATCTGCGAAATTTCCTGGAGTATCGCGATTCATGGGCTGCGCGACGATTCGACCACCAAAACCTCCCCAAACCCAGTATGGGCCATCAGGAGGATAGATCACATTTTCTGTCTGGGTCGTTCTCTTTTCCCCCATCATGAAGACATTGGAGGCTCCGTCTTTAATATGCTTCATTGAAAGTGACGAGTTGTAATTGGAAATGCCTGTCCAGTACGACTGAGTCGAGTTATGCACCGAATAATGCCCATTGTTTGTCGCGTAATCGCTCGCGGATCCGATACCCCATTTCTGGGAGTATCCGGTCGGTGTCCGGATCTTGCTGTCGCGCACTGCAGAGGGGCATAAATAGTTCGGGATAATCGTCGTCATTGCCTCATAGTTGGGGTGATTCTGGTAATCCGGAGCATCAATCTGATTATTCAAGTTAGAGCCGGCAGGAAGATCGAAATGCCACTTGTTAAAGAGGTTCGCCTGATCAACATACGGCAACAGCATGACCCAGCCGTTCGTATTGCTGACTGTGAACGATCCGGCAGGGAACACCTTGTGGGCATCGAGATAATTGTGCATTCCCAGTGCGGCCTGCTTGAGATTGTTTTTGCACTGGCTGCGCCGCGCTGATTCCCTTGCCTGTTGAACTGCTGGCAGCAACAGTGCAATCAACACCGCAATAATCGCAATCACGACCAGAAGCTCAATCAGCGTAAAGCCACTGGATCGAACCAGTGGAGATTTTTCATTGGAAAGTTCACTCATCGGTCTATCGCCTTATGGACGCTACGTTTTCAATTTGTCGGTCAACGGATTTACGTCAATGAAACTTGGATCACAGCAAGATGCGCTGATTGACGCATGACATGGCGTACAACGCGGTCATCAGAAGCTGACGGGTTCGCCATCTGATTTCTTCGCCAGGTTCTGGTACACCTGAAAATTCATATGTTCGCTGAGGAACTGGACGGACCCATCGCAAAGGGCAAAATGGCACCCGCCCGTATGTTCGCTCCCGAAATTCGCGGACCCGTCATTAAATGTACCCGGAGTGTCCTGGTTCATGGGCTGCGCCACGATCCGTCCGCCAAATCCCCCCCAGATCCAGTATGGTCCGTCACTCGGATAGCCCAGACGATCCTTTTGAACGGTACGTTTTTCTCCCAGCATGATCACATTTGATTGACCATCCGTGACATCGCGCAACTGAACCTTCGTATTGAGATTAGAAATTCCAGTCTGGTTTGCCGCGTTACTGGTGTGAACGGAAACGTGCCCGTTGTTTGTTGCATAGTTGCTTGCAGTCCCCACACCCCAGTTTTGCGACCATCCTGTCGGGGTTCTCATGTTTGTCGTTCGGGAATCTGAAGGGCAAAGGTAAACCGGAATCAGGGCCGTCATGGCTGGGTAGTTCGGATGGTCCTTATATCCCGCAACGTCGACTTCGTTATTCAGGTTGAATTGATGGGCGACATTGAATGTCCATTTATTCCAGACATTCGTCTGATCGACAAACGGCAACAGCATGACCCAGGCATTTGTGTTGCTGTTGGAGTAGGAGCCAGCCGGAAAAACGCGGTGAACATCCAGGTAGTTGTGCATCGCCAGTGCACATTGTTTGAGATGGTTCTTGCATTCGCTGCGGCGAGCTGCTTCCCGGGCCTGTTGAACGGCAGGAAGCAGCAATGCAATCAACACTGCGATAATCGCAACGACCACGAGCAATTCAATCAGCGTGAACGCACGCTTGGTCTCACGTGGACGAACAACACGTCCAACGGCACGCAACATAGTGAGAGCTCCATGCAAGATGACGTCGTATGAATCGACGAGGAGCCGAGAGCGCACGGTCTCGAAGAAGTCATTTCGATGGTGCCTACAATAGGGACCTGGTGGTCAGGGAGTCGTTGACGGAATTTGCAAAATGGAAGACACTTTTTCCTCCGTTGATCTGACGCCATCTCTGGCAGGGGACGACATTGTCCAGAGGAACTGAGACCGGGTCACTTAGCCATGTTGATCTTGATGAAAGAGTTGTGGCAAGTGGGGGAAAGTTTTCCCATCGTGTGAGTCCCCCATCGTTTTCTCGCTGGAGAACTGCATTGTGCTTTTAGTCAGGATCGATCCGCAGGCACATAAGCTCACGTTTCTCTTCGTGGGCAGATCGGAGCCGTGCTCCTGGCTCATCAGGCATCCACGCAGCCTGAATAGGTGCTCAAGTTGATCGCTGATTGCAGGGGACTGCACAACGAAAGTGCGACGGGTTGCGATAATGCCCCACTGACCCACTCTCTAGTGGCTCTGGTCGCATCAACTCGCCACGCTTCACGGTGAACACTTTCCCGCTCAATTTCCATGTGAGGAAGAACTTCACTTCGTCTGCATCAATTGAAAAGCTGGGGACAAGAGCATTGATGGCCGGTCAACGAGACGCCGGGGCCCGCCGGGAGTCGGAGAGGGATGGCTAGAATTCTACCAGGGTGGTAAAGAATAATCCTTTCGATTCATTCCTCTTCTGTTTCAACAGATCGAACGACCTGAATGTTGAGTTCGCGCAATCTCACGCGGAGCGTTTGCCGGGCAATTCCGAGAATTTTTGCAGCAAGTGCCTGGTTTCCTCTGGTGTGTTCAAGAACATCACTGAGAATATGGCGATCGAGATACTTGTGCATCTCTTCGTAGACATCATTGGAACCAGATTGAAGTTGTTGTCGAAGATACTCGGTATAGTCGACCAATTCTCTGTCAGATTTGTTGGACTCAGGTGGCTGCGCTGGAAGGTCGAATTCCGGGAGGAACGAGGGGAGAAGGATTTCCCCAGTTGAGCAAATGATTGCCTGTTTCAAGACCCCTTGAAGTTCTCGAATGTTTCCCGGCCAGCTGTACTCGCGAAGGCGTGACATTGTATCGGGAGCAACCTCTTTAATTTTCCGGCCGAACTCCTGGCTGAAGCGATGAACGAACATGTTTACCAGCGTGACAAGATCGTCGCCACGATCTCGAAGTGGGGGGAGATGAATTGTGAAGACTCCAAGGCGGTAATACAGGTCTGCCCGAAATTTCCCTTCGGCAGCAAGGGCTTTCAGGTCCCGGTGCGTGGCAGCAATAATTCGCACATTCGTCGAGATGGTTTCGTTGCCTCCCACTCTCTCGAAGGTTTGTGATTGGATCAGGCGCAAGATTTTTGCCTGCAACGAAAGTGGCATATCGCCAATCTCATCGAGCAGGATCGTCCCGCCGTTGCATTGTTCGAACTTTCCGATACGACGCCGATCCGCTCCCGTGAAGGCTCCCTTTTCGTGGCCAAAAAGCTCGCTTTCGAGAAGATTTTCCGGAATGGCGGCGCAATTGAGTTCGAGAAACGGTGCATTCGACCGGGGACCATACTGGTAAATCGCCCGGGCGATCAGCTCTTTACCGGTCCCGCTTTCTCCCGTGATTAGCACGGGGACGTCTTGAGGAGCGACGCGTCCCACCGCCTTGTAGACCTCGCGCATCGCGGAACAGCTGCCAATAATGGAGTCTTCCGAATCATGCTCGGTGGGAGCGTCCTCAGCAATGACCGCTGGCCGCCGCATTCTCTGGACGACTTCCAGAGTTTCTTGGGCCACTTCTTCCAGCTGACGAAGATCGAGAGGCCTGAAGAGATAGTCGTAAGCCCCATCCTTCATGGCCTCAATTGCCGTTCCAGCTCCCTTGGCCATCGTGACGAAGATGACAGGAATCCGGGCGTCAATTTTTCGAATCTGTTGAAAGAGCTCCAGCCCGGACTGATCCGGGAGTCGCTGATCCAGAAGAATGATGTCAGGGGGACTCGAGGCGACAAGTGCCAGCCCTTCTGCCCCCGTAGTAGCGATATCAACACGATGCTGGGGGCTGGGGAAGACCTGACGGACCTGTTCCGGAATCAGAACAGGGTCGTCGTCAATCAGTAGTAGATGGGCCAAGTTAAACTCCCAATTAGGTCTGTCCCCTAACGGGTATCAGTTAACATCTTGTGAAAATCCATCCCAATTGTCCAGTGATGCTGGAGAGTGAACTCCAGCGATCACTGATCATCAAAATTCAAGAGAAGTTGACTGCCCATTGGCACTGAATTCGCTTTGGCAGGACCATTGGAGTAAGCTTCATCCCTGTTATCGATACTCTTCTCAGTCACTCTTCTCAGTCTCGAAGGGGCTCACATTATCTTTGACACGTGAATTCAGCCCGAGGCCGAAAGCCGCGTGTCGATGTCGCGATTTTCCCACGCCATTCGAAGTCAATTCACTTCGAACCGAACATTGCCGGGCAATTGGATCACGATTGAGGCCTGAAGTGAATTTGAATCGGGGGGATGTGGTTCCGGGCATTGAATCCCTGCCATGAATTTTTCGCAGCATTCAATGGTGGCGCACCGAAGTTGATGAGCATAACATGAGAACGAATAAACTGGCCTTCCGGTTCTTCCTGGCCGGCGGCGTCCTGATTGTAACGATACTGGCCTGTGGCATCTGGAGCGTACTCACATTCGACCGGTTGGCCTCGGCGCTGGTCGATACCCTCGATGATAATCAGGAAACGATCAACGTTGCAGTGAAAATTATTTACTCGCTTGAGAGTGAAGACCGTTTGCTTCTGGAGCACCTTCAAGACCCGGAGTCGTCGGCCAAATCAGTGATCAATGAAGAACGACTGGAATTTGAGCGTTTATTTCGTGAATTAAAAAGTCATATGAGGTAGTTTCACAACCCTTTGATAATGGTGTACAGGCAGGCTAAGTGGAC
>CALLWY010000131.1 GCA_938015865.1 uncultured Planctomicrobium sp. | reverse complement strand
CCGACCAATCCAGGGAACGGAGTTCGGAGTCCCTAACAGGATGGATCCTGGAAGGAGCCGACGGACGAGCCGTTTCTGCCGCAAAACGTTTCCATTAGGGAACGCGCCAATCGCAAAGTCCCCCCCGACCCGTCCACTCTTCACATTCCCGGCAAACCACCCCTGAACAGGATCACGCGGCGAAGGAATAAATGCCCCCAGCGCCATCATCGCGTTTGCGTTCGGAACGTTGAACCAGTCCGGCTGATGTTGGACATCTTTGACAACAATGTGTCCCAGTCCCGTTGAGGCATCGCTTCCGTATCCTCCTGCCAATCCCTGTTCCAGCCACTGACGAACTGTGGAAAGTTCCTCACAGGACCAGCACCAGAGATCAAACGTCGCAGGTCCATTGAACCAGGTCTGCTCGCGAGAATAGAGCCCTCCCCCGGAGCTGTGAGCCGTTCCCCCAGTCCATCGGTTGATGGCGGCATGCATGACGGGAATGGTAACGGAAGCGTGTGGTTCCGGAGCATTTGCCAGAGAGGCGGACAGAATCCTGGCGGAAAGTTGTCCTGCCGTTGCCTGCCAGATCGGATGAGGGACCCACCCCACCCTCTGGGCGGATTTGTGCTGCTGAGCCTGATCACGAGTTGGGGGCGTTTCCGGTCGGGGGGGAACGGGGAGCTTGGGACGCGGCCAATACCCTGCTGGGAACGGATCGCTCATCACCAGCGGAGGTTTGTCCGAATCATGAGCGTCCAGCCATTCCAGAAGCGCCGATTCCCCCTGGGCATACCGGATTCCCCACGCAACATGCCCCCACAGCGTGTCAGCGGCCAGCGGAGTTCCTAGCGAGCTGCGGAGTTCGAGCGTCAAATGATAGTAAGACATCTTCCCCTCATGCGGTCGGCAGGACAAAGGAAAGTTCAGGCAAGGCCAGAGGTTCGCCATCCCGGGCCAGGTCTTCAATCCGGATCTTTCCGTTGCCTCGACTCGCACCTCCGCCCAGTGCATCGGCCTGAAGGAGAGCCAGTCCCACACAGAGGACTTCCTTCAGATTTTTTTCGTCTTCCTGTCCATCATCTCCGAGATCAAAGACCCGGTAAGACATGTTCAGTTCAAAACTCACTCCTGGTAAGACCCGTTCCATCGGCCGGGGATTGGCCATCGACGTCAGACGGTTGATTGAGTTTTCCGATTTAACCTCGGTGATCGGAATCCCGGATTCAAATTGTTCCCGGGACGCATCGGTGAGAGGCGCATCACGAACAATCAGTCTGGTTGGGCCAGAGCTGATGGCTTTGGTAATTTCGGGATTCTTCTCGTTGCGAGGATCCTTGGCGGGAATCCCAAAGACCTTCCCCGTTCGGGATGTCAGAATCGGTTTGGTGACGTCCCCATTTTCGGGAAGTTCGCCAAAATACCACTCGCACAGGCTTCGCAACTTCCCCTTGAGTGATGATCCGGGGATATATGGTTCGGAGTTGGTCGGATTTCGAAGGATCGGATTATCCAGCCCTGAGATCTCCATCGTCTCCTGACTTCCGCCGATCCGTAATCCGGTTTCTACGACAATTTTTCCGGTGATCTGCACGATCTTCTTGAGCTTGGGAGTTGTCATTTCGTTACCTTGCCTAAGCCGTAAAGGAAGCCAACAACCGCTTCGAGGTGGCGGACGAATTTCTCAAAGTCCTCGGCGGACTCACTCACCTTGATTCCATGATCCAAGAACGCAGCGAAATCCTCGGGGATAGTTGACTGTCCATAGGGCCGCTTTGCGTACGCCACCTTGCTGCGAATCATCTTGAAGCGAGGTTCGATCTGCTCCGCATAGATTGTCTGGCGTTCCTCCAGATCGTGCGTTCCCCTCACTAATGTTTGAAAGTGCCGGTACAGTTCCTTGATTTCTCCAAAGAAACGTCGGAGCTGGGCACTCCCAATACGACTCAGGGCATCTGCCTGCGCTTCTGCCAGTTCGTCGACGAGTTGCTTAAGCGGTCGATCCAGTGCAAAGAGCGGCGTCTGAGTCTGGCCCGCCCTGTTGGCGGAAGAATCGCGCCGAGGTGCATGGTGTGAATGAGAGTTCACGTGCGCTCTCCTCGAATTGAGTAAACGGTGATCATGGCTGCCAGGAACAGGACCTGAGCGTGCTCGAACGTGCGAATTTCAAGAAGCTTTGTATGGAGTTGGACAAGATCTTCCCGTTGAGGATGCCGTTCGGGCAGCGGCAGGTTTCTCTTCAGGTCGTAGCTCATCTGCGCCCGCCACTTGAGGTCGGCGGGATGCGGAGCCATTCCCGATTGGGTGGACCGGGCCATTTCAGCGTATTTCAGTAACCGGTAGAGCAATGATCGATTCAGTGGCGACGGACTAGATGGAGCCCACAGCCTTCGGAGCAATCGATGCAGCTCTATCGCCTGTTCATATTGATCCCAAGTAACAACAGTCGATCCGACACAGATGCGGTTGCGGCCAGCTTCCTTGGCGTGGTCGATCGCTTCATCTGCGCGATACCCCAATGATCGGACGGGAACCTTCGGGTCAGCAAATATCAGCCCGGCCGAGAACGTGACGTTCGGGTTCTGCGCCGTTGCCCGCTGGAACCAGTTGCGGAATTCCAAGAGGAACCGAACCAGATCGTACCAGGGGCCGATCAGAAATAGATCATCACCGCCTGAAAAAACGGTGTAGACACACGGGAACCGATGGCTCAGCTGGTGGTTCAGAAATCCTTTAAAAAAGAGGTTCAGCGACCGTGCTAACGTGGAAAGACGAGGAAGCGTTGCCGTCTGCCCCAAACCGTATGACAGGAGCGTTCCCAAATGATCGACATCTGCTTTGACTGCCCCCAGCATTCCGTGTGTCACAGGGATGCCATCATCGTCTGTGCTGAGCGATGCGAGTTCGACGAACGTCAGCAGCTCTCCAATGTCTGAACGAAGAGTTTCGCTATCCTCCCCTTGTCCCAGCCCCAGTCGATTCAGGATGGCGATTCGTTCTGGAGTGGCTTTCGGAACATATTGAGGCCATAGATATACTGGCCGCGTCGCAGGATCGGATTCGTGATAGCTCAGGGCAAACGTTCGGCCGAATTGGGGAGCCTGCTCTGAGAAACTGATCGAGTATCCCAATAGAGTCAGCAGATCAGATTCGGAATCGGGCTCTTCCTCTGAATTCTCTATCGTCAGATAATGACATTTCACGAGTCGATCACCCAGCCTGCGAATCCGTTGCTGAAAACGTGAGGAATCGGCGGGAAGTGTCTCCTGTTCATCCACCCATCCATCCAACTGCCAGACAGAATCCTGCACCAATTCGGGAAACGGTTGACGATGTCGGGCATTAATGAGCCTCAGATCGAATTCACGAAACGTCTTCTGAAACTGGGATTGAGAGAGTCGTTCTTGCTCAATCGAAGGACTGACGGCAATATCGCAGCGGATGGTTCCTGCCAGTTCATTTCGAAACCAGCATTCGATTCTCGCGATGACATCGTCCAGCCTCTTGACCGTCTGTTCGGTATCGGGGACGAGTAATATCGTACGTCCGCCAGCATCAAAGAGGCGACAGACCGATGGAAGCCCAAGATCATCGAGAATTCGCTGCCCGGAGAGCCAGGAAAGCAAACCGACGTAAAACGACTTGGCCCTCAGCTGCTTGGCCATCCCTTTCTCTGGGCTCTCGCCCGGCGGCATATCTGCCGCAACTGGGGTATGAAGGAGAAATCTCTGAATATGCCCCAGGGACAGCCCAACCAGACGAAACCGTCCAGAATCAATCTTGCTTTCGTCTCGGTACTGTGTCGCCAAACAGACAGTAAATGCTGCACGGACACGACAACGGTCATACAGACATTCGTGAGGGAAGACCTTCGGGGCAGGAGTGGATAGTAAATACCTTTCCAGCACAGCCAAGAGTTCTTCGAGCCAACTCCAAGAAGAGGCGCCCTGCGGCGGACGAATATGACTGGCAACGAGCCGAAGGAGTTTTTCGTACTCAGTGGCTGTCTGACGTTGAGAGGAAGCAACCTGAGGAAAGAAATCCTCAGGGCTAAATGAGAGAGGACGCAAGGGCAGAAAAAACTGCGACTGCGATTGAGATGGATTCGGCCAATCCAGTTCTGCAAGGATCGGTGGAAGGCCCGAACTCCCCCGTGAACCAGAAGGACAGGATGCCGACGGTTGAGGGGCAGCTGTCATCTGTTCCACTTGCTGCAGGATCTGTATCCCGACGGAATCAAGTGGTTGGATCAACTCGCTGATACGGGTAGATCTCCTGGTTGCCTCTAGTTCAATCCCTTCTGGGGAACATGCCGATTGAATCGCAGCCTCCAGGTCCCTCAGGATGACCTGTGCGGCTAACGCGATGCTCGAATCATTTGACGGATTGTACGGAGGATGATCGGGGGTCATACGATCTCCCATGTAATACGTCCGAAACCAAAACTGGTGGACTTCCCAATGTGAATGATTGGCAATGCGTGGAGTAACTCACTGAACCGCCCCCAGGGACCGGAGATCACGACATGGCCAAGAATCCCTTGCAGTTCCATCTTTTGCTTCTGGCGACCAGAGAATCTCGAAAAGCGGTATTTATGCAGATTGTGAGACTCTACCCGGAAGTCTTCCGCTTCCACCCGTTCTCCAAGAGGAAGTGAATCTGCGTTGCCATAGAAATGCATCAACGTCTGGAATCGACGCTTCCCTGCCAGCAATAGGCTTAACCCATCAATCCGGCACGGGTGTTTCTCTGTCAGGCGGGTCGGGGTATGAAATGTCCACTTGAGGGTGGAGACCTCGGGAATATTAGACTCTCCTGACACAAGCTCGCGTACTGCGGGCACGGCTGGAGAATCATTATCAGCCGGATGGACGACCTGACCTGTCACACCATCCAGAACCTTTACAATTTCGTACTTGACCTTGGACTGCCCGATTCCCTGTTGGCCTGCCATCTGGAATACGTGGATTACATAGGGCCAGAACCGGCATGCTGGGCCAAACAATCGAATTCCCCAATCCAGCGTTTTCGGATTGTTTCCAGACTCGCCAGGCGGCTGCGTTACCAGCACAAATGGTTGTGGGACAAAAGGGTATTTCCGCATCCACGATCGATACGGAGGTGCCAATCCTTCAAAAATAGAGGGGTAAGGGCAGGCCTGCTGCAGAAGACATTTTGAGCAGTTCCCGTGAGCAACCTGACAGACAGTTTGTTTAAGGAGATACCCAAATGCTCCTCTTAAGGTTGCTCCCAAGTAGGGAGGCAGGTCGCAACGATCGCAAGCCACTTGACATTGAAATTGAAGCTCAATGTAGTTCATCCTGGTATGCCCGCAAAGACCCTGACAATGCCATCGAAAGACATCTTTCCAGAAAGATCGCCGGACCTGCTCTTTCCCACAAGAGCGCAAGTTGTCCACGGGAAACAAGGACAACATGACAAATCAACGGCGCACTTTCAACGATTGACGATTCTCATTCCTTTCGAAATTGCACGGAGAGAAAAAGATTCTCAAAGGTTAGGTGCAACACGAATAATTAGCAGCCTCATCCTCGCTCATTGAAATTGGCACCGATTGCCTCGTGGTCTGCTTGAATGTGTGACGGACCAGCATTAAAACCGAACAACGCTACGGGCCTTTCAAACATTCGCTTGAAATTGGAGCTCGCTTTCTGACACCAGAAGAAGACGCGTCGCGAGTTCTCTCGAAACTCGTACATGTAATACGAATCCCGCAAATCAGAAGCCTTCCAAGACCTCCTGCACAGATACGCCAATCACATACTGCTTCCTGAACAGTACTGCCAGGTAATTGACAACAAAAAAGAACTATCCGAATCCTTATGGGACTTCCCCTGGAGATGTTTAATAGCTGAAATCATTAGACGTCAGCAACCGAACCTGAAGATACTTCACACTGACAAACATCGAGCGAATCGAGCCGAACGGACTCAATTGGGGGAGCTGTAATGATCTGTAACCATAGAGACACAAACATTATTACATCCGACAATCGCTCCTAAAGCGATTAATGCAAAAACGGAAAAGGCAGCTGCAAGATACAACGGTGCAACCTCCATTATTCAGGAATACCATAAGTCATTATTGAACAGAAAATAGGAAATCACATTCCTCGACGCAACTTATGTCGGCCCAAAATCGACATCAATAATTTGTCCTTCACGGTAATCCGGATGGTGCGATGCAATCACCACCGCTCCAAGTCGAGGATCATATGCAGCCACCGCTGCAGCTGCAGAACCGTGAAGCTTGTGAAATGCCATGCCATACCGCCAGATCGGAGCCCGCCCCTCAATCACAACGAGACTTCCACGAGGAATGGTTGGAAGATCCGGAAGCGGGTGATCCGGAGTGACGGGTTCCTCAACTCCAATGGAATATCGCACGATGCTGGTCTTACTCACTCGATGTCATCCTTGATTTCGGCCCAAATCGCTTTGAGTTCCCCGACAACTTTATGAAGGGTACATTCGATTTCTTCCGGTTTCTTGGGTTTCTCGCGAAAACCAGCGTGAAGGACATCATTTCGCAGTTGAGCCAAGTTTATTGAACCACTCCACAATGTACGCATCCGCTTTCCGGCAGGAACAGTGTCCCAACTGTTGATTCGATGCGACTCTTTTATTGTTTCCCCTGTGTGTCGATCCTTCACTTTTCCCCCTGCC
>CALLWY010000130.1 GCA_938015865.1 uncultured Planctomicrobium sp. | reverse complement strand
GATGACTGGTCCCGGAGTAATCACGGGTGCGGGGGTGATGACAGGAGCAGGTGTCATCACCGGGCCGGGAACAATTGGGCCTGCGCAAGAACATGCGGATGGGGCCATCAGGCAGGCCCCGCAGAACGGCTGAGCACACCCACAAGTCCCGAACGGCTTTGCACACCGTCCGCAATGACCATGACGTTTGCAGGCGTCGGCCGTCGGTGCGATCAGAATCACACTCAGAACGAGAGTGAGAATTCCCAATCCGGAAGACAACGTCGGCTTCATATTCACGTCCTGATTTCGCAAAATTGGGCAGGGCATTCCCCGGGACAATGGGGGGAGAGTCTCGGCCATCGGTCTCCATCGGATTCTCCGGGAACTGTCGTGAGCGTGATTTCCGGGGAGAGGGTACTTGCTCGGAAGATGATGGCCCGCTGCTGGCACAACCGACAGAGCCGGAATGGCACCGGTCTGGTCCTGTCAGGAATTCGACAGCTCAGATCGACATAAGGTGCAAAATTGCTGGGATGCTGCTCGACACTCGATCTCTTGAGTTCATTCTCGGAGTGTCGGGAAATTGGGGCGTAAAACCGGAAAACGGCCTGCGGAATTGACGCAACTTGACCATTTTTCTCCTGCACTCCTATACTTCCGGCTTGGGCGAGTCGTCGCGAAGTTGAGAGGCTTCGCAGCTGTTCCTGAAACGGATTTGGTTCTCAGGAAGAACGGGTCGCTCTCCCGTATCCCGAAAGGACGTCACGAGTTCGTCTGATCCGGGGCATCGGACCTGTTCATTCAGGTTTGTCGCTCCGCGATATCAACACATCCCGGCAATCGAGCCTTTCCTCTCATGAAATGGTCGTCGGTTGCCCGGGCCACCCCCGCCGTCACTGGCACAGGCCGAGAACATCAATGGCAGGTACGACTCCTCAACCTCAAACGCACGAACATTTTCATCATGCTCCCGAGCCGACGGTTCTGGAACGGAATCTCGCTCAGGGACTGTCCGCTGTGGAGAAGTATTCCAAACAGATCATTGCCGGGAGTCTGGTGCTTGTTCTGGTCATTGTCGGGGCGATTCTCTGGCATCGTTCCGGAGTCAGTCGAAACACGGCTGCCTGGACCGCCTTTCTCGAATGCCGGGCTCCGGAGGATTTCGTCCAGCTCGCTGACAAGTATCCGAAGGCTCCGGTTGGTCAGTGGGCCCGTCTGGAAGGAGCGAAGCAGTTTCTCCAGCAAGGCCTCGCCCGTGCGTTGACGGATCGGGCGACCAGTGAAAGCGCTCTCGCGAGCGCCAAAGAGGCCTATCAGAAAATTCTGAATGACAAGTCTGTTTCGCAGGAGATTCGGCAGGAAGCACTTTACGGTCTGGCCACGGTGCTGGAAGCCACTTCCGATGGAGATACCAAACCTGCCATTGATGCCTACGAAGCACTTCTCAAGGAATTTCCGAACTCACCGCATCGACTCTGGGCTGAATCCCGGGTCAAGGATCTGAAGACGGAAAATGCTGCGTCGTTCTACGCATGGTTCAGTAAGCAGAATCCGAAGCCGACTGACCGCTCCGGGCCGAAGGATATTCCCGCTCTGAATTCCCTTCTCCCGGACCTGAA
The DNA here is from genome assembly GCA_938015865.1 of uncultured Planctomicrobium sp. Classification (GTDB taxonomy): domain Bacteria; phylum Planctomycetota; class Planctomycetia; order Planctomycetales; family Planctomycetaceae; genus Planctomicrobium. The sequence goes on along the minus strand of CALLWY010000130.1, from coordinate 3,183 downwards.
CATCGAGGGCGGGGACGAGGCGACGAATCCGGACAATGGGGAAAAGGCTCCGGATCTCCCCGCAGATGCAGCGATGCCTGCAAAGGAGTCCAACGTTCCTGCAGGTGAATTCCCAGCCGATGCTCCAAAGGCAGACAGTGCGAAACCGGAATCGACTCCTGCTCCGGAAATGCCCGAGCAGGCCAAGTCAGAGAAGCCTGCTGACGAGGTAAAGACCGAGGCCCCAAAGGGGGAAGCAGCCGCTGAAACCCCGAAAGCGGAACCGGCTCCCGGAGCCCCATCAGCAGACACCCCGCCAGAGAGCCCCGCTCCGGAGTCCAAGCCCGAGTAGCCAGCACTTTGCAAGTCACCCGTTCTGGATGAGTTTGTCGGGCGACATTCCCCGAGTACCAAGTCAGACGGACACACCCGCAAGCAGACACTTTTTCTGATCTTCGATACGCCGGTTGGTGATTTCCAACCGGTTTTTCTATGCGCATTTCAATGCGAGCGAAAATCTTGCAATGCTATGTCTTTTCGGTGGTTGCGCGAGATGAATTCAAGTTCTTCTGGAAAAACTCAGATGAATTTGACCCAAAATGAATGGGCTGGGTCATATCTATTGTGTTGATCTGATCGCTGGAGGCCGGTCCCCCGATTGAAGCACGGGTGTCAAGATGTCTGTCCCCTTTGACTTTGATACTGAGGATTTTTCCACGGATTGCGATGAATCATCCCGTGAAGCGAGATTCCTGAGTGCCTGGTCAGAAGTGTATCGCAATGTGCTTGCCTGCGTGTTGTCCGTAGTAGGAAACCGACAGGATGCCGAAGACGTTGTTCAGCAGGCTTGTGCGGTGCTTTGGGAGAAATATGACGAGTTCGAAGAAGGGACCAGCTTCAATAAATGGGCGGCCACTGTCGCATTCAAAACGGCAAAGGCATTTGTCAGAAACAAACGCCGTCACACTGGCTTCGGGTTGAGTGACAGAGTCCTGTCCAAAGTGATCAAAGTGCGGGTTGCCGGCAATGAACTCTTCGAACTTCGCCGGGAAACTCTTCGTGAGTGTATCTCCAGGCTGTCTTTAAGCGAGCAGCGATTTCTCCTGGATTGTTACCGCCCACGGCGATCGCTGGTGAAGTTCGCACGCTCCACCAAGATTCCCATCGGCACGATCTATACGCGACTGAAACGGTTGCGTCAGCGACTGACCAATTGTGTGCATTTGAGGATGAAACAGCAGGACGAATTCTTGTGACTTTGAAGAGACATTCACGTCGGACCATTTTTACAAGCTCGTAGCAGCGCTCCATCAAGGAATTCCGAACTCAACTTCCAGTGGGAATATGTCAACGGCATCTAATCCGGAATTCGAAGTTCGCCAGCTGGCAGATGCCTTGTTTGATGGGGATCTTGATCAGGCCGGCATTGTCAGACTGGAGCAGCTCATCGATAGCAGCCCGGAATGTCTACGGGCCTATGTTGAGCGCCTTGATTTTCATGGAGCACTTCTTGATCAGGCCGATCCACATACAAATCAACAGGCGGCTTTACTGGTCCTGCAGGATCTTTCGGAGAACTGGGAGATTCGCGCCAGCCGTGCCAGGATATGGATGATGGTCTCTTCCAGCGTCTGCGCCGCTGTTCTCTGCGGACTTCTGGTGTGGATCTTTAGCCGACATCCTGATCAACCGACACCAATTGGATCAATTGCACATTTATCAACAGACGCATCCTCTTCCGTGGGAGACCTGGAATTAGGACGGGTTCTTCAGGCCGGCAGTTTTGTTCAACTGGATTCGGGAATCCTCAGCATCGAACTCCCCTACGTCATCGTTGACCTGATTGGTCCAGCCAAAATGAAGTTGAACAGTCAGCAGCAAATCGAACTTCATCAGGGAACCCTGACGGCCCGTGTGAGTCCAGGGGGGGAAGGGTTTACCGTTCGGACTCCTGATGCGGAAGTGGTCGATTTCGGTACGGAGTTTTCTGTTCATTACGATCCAGTCCAAGGGACGGATGTCGCTGTTCGTCGGGGACGGGTCCGATCGAGTTTGCTAGGGCCGATGGATGCGATGACTCAGGTTCTCGATCTGACAGCGAATCGGGCGGCCCGGCTTCGGCGCCAGGAAGAACACATTTCGGAAACAGTATTCCAGCCCAATGTTTTTCTTCAGGTGGATCAGGCTCGCGGCTCTATCCGTTCTGTGACAGGGCAACTCCGGACCGCTCATGAGTCCCCTGTGTCTTTAGAAAGTGAAAAGACGACGACCCCTAATCACATGTTGATTGTTCCTGAACGTCAAAACCTGACTCTGGAGTTCGATCTTGAGGTGGAGTCCTTGTCTGGTCGATTGCGCATCCCTGCGGGGACCTCCATTAGCAGTTACCTCGTTCATTACGATCCGACAGCACTTGCGGAATATGCCCCTCGGGGATCGATCCGTTTCTTTGGTGAAATCGCAGGTGTTGTTGCCAGTTCCAAGGGGCTCGTCAATACCGACGCCATATTCGGCCTTCCGGGGATCACATATGAAGGAGGCGAATTTCGCGGGCTTGAGCTGACGGACGACACCATTCAGGTCTCCGAAGATCGACAGACAGTCTCCTTCTTCTTTCGGATGTCGCCGCCCGAGTACCAGGATCAAGTTCGCATTTTAGTGTATTCCAACTGACGAAAAGGAGAGTGTGAAATAATGCCTTCTGTTCATCACAGATATCGTGCGGGATTTACGCTAATTGAATTGCTGGTCGTCATAGCAATTATTGCAGTTTTGATCGCATTGTTGCTTCCTGCGGTGCAGCAGGCACGGGAAGCGGCCCGGCGAAGTCAGTGTAAAAATAACATGAAGCAGATCGGTCTGGCTCTGCATAATTACCATGACTTGCATAACACGTTTCCTCCAGGGGCGGTGATGCGTTTCCCAAATACAACCGATCCAAACTGGTGTCAAACAACTGTTAATAATAGCTCTCGGTTCGGGGGAGCGCCGTGGACAGTGCTGATCCTGCCTCAACTTGGATATCCCAACATTTACAATAAGCTGGATTTTAAGCTCCCTTTCTCTGATACTGGTTTTCCTACCCCCTCCGAGCCAGGCGAAAATGGACATGGCGTTCCTGTCTTCACGCCGTACCTGTGTCCATCCGATCCAGATGTGGGCGGAACTGAATACTACCGGCTGAAGCCGGTAGGTTCGGGGGAA
>CALLWY010000129.1 GCA_938015865.1 uncultured Planctomicrobium sp. | reverse complement strand
CGGCTGGCTGCGGTCATGCTGAGTGCAGACGACATTCAGACCCTTGGAATTCAGGGGGAAACAGCGGCCAAGCTGGCGGCCCGGGTCAAGGAAACCTCGCAGGCCATGCGGACGGTCCTGTCCAATACCAAGATCATCAATCCCAGCACGCAATGGGTCCGTTTTGACTGCTCCATGCTGATGCCGAACATGATTCCGGCAGAAAAAGGTAAGTGCAAATCGGATCTGCTGGTCTACGAAAACGTCATGGCGATCGTCGACAATGGCGGGACCAACGGATTTGTCCAGATTGGGGAAATGGTCAAGGTTGGCGATGCCTGGAAGATCACGCAGGTTCCGATGCCTCTGGAAGGGGAGCGTTTCGAACTGAGCGCGGGGATTCTTCTCCAGCCGGCGATGACGGCCGGGGCATTTGGATCGCAGGGGATGAGTCCCCGGATGAAGGAACTGATCGACCAGTTGGGGGCACTCGACAGCAAGGCTCCGAATGCACAGTCCACTCAGGAAGAGATCATCAAATACAATGTCGCCCGGGCGAAGATTCTCGAAGACCTGATTCAGGAAGTTCCGACGGAGCAGGAGAAGGTAAACTGGCAACGGACCCGACTGGAAGGGATTGCCGCTGCTGCCCAGATGAAGACGTTCCCGGATGGACTGGAAGAACTCAAGAAGGCGGAGCAACAGCTGCGAGCCCAGAAAGCTGATCCCGAATTGATTGCATTTGCTGCGTTTCATCGGCTGCTCGTCGATTACAACCTGCAGCTGGAGAAGGCGACAACGGCTGACCGTGCCAAGATTCAGGAAAGCTGGCTAAAGGCACTGGAAGAATATGTGACCGAGTTTCCGAAGGCAGAAGAATCGGCCGATGCCATGTTGCAGCTGGCCATCACATATGAGTTCAACGGGAATTTGACGGAATCGACTCAGTGGTACCAGAAGCTGGTGGGGAACTATGCCGACTCTGCCGCTGCCGCTCGAGGAAAAGGGGCTTTGCGTCGCCTTGATCTCAAGGGTAAGCCGTTGGTTCTCAAAGGAAAGGGGCTGACGGGTGGGGAAATTGACACCGCCCGCTACCGTGGCAAGGTCCTCGCGGTGATTTTCTGGGCAACCTGGTGTACTCCCTGCACAGAAGATCTCCCCCAGATTCAGCAGCTCTATCAGACCTACCAGAAAGATGGCTTTGAGGTCATCGGAGTCAATCTGGATGGTCCAGGAGCGCCAATTCAGCAGTATCTTCAGAATTACAAAGTGACATGGCCCCAAATTCACGAAGAAGGGGCTCTGGAAAGCCGTCCAGCCATTGAATATGGCGTCATTTCGCTTCCGACAATGTTTCTTGTCGATAAGAATGGCGTCGTTGTTTCTTCCAGCGCCACCGTGGAAGAGATGAAGAAGCTGGTTCCGGATCTTGTAAAGAAGTAGCGGACAAAAAACCGTCTTGATGGTTGATCCCGTCCCTCCGTTTCACCGTACTGAATTCATCGGTACGGTGAAACGATTGTGGTTCCTGAGACTGTCATGCCCAAGCGTACCCCCAAGGCGGTTTATTTTGATCGCGAACTCAGTTGGCTGGAATTTAATCAGCGTGTTCTTAACGAAGCCCTGAATCCGGCTGTCCCTCTGCTGGAACGGGTCAAATTTCTGGCGATTTCCAGCACGAATCTCGATGAGTTTTACCGGGTTCGGGTCGGGGCGCTCTACACATTAGTGAAGGCAGAGGTGACCCGCCCTGCCCCCAGCGGGCTCACTCCCGAACGGCAACTGGCGGCTGTCCGCAAGCGGATTGCCCGGATGGTCTCGGACCAGTATCGCTGCTATCTGCACGAGCTGACACCGCTTCTGATCGACAACGGCATCCAGCGGCTTCTACCGAATCAGCTCAATACGATGCAGAAGCGGATGGTGCATCAGATCTTCGATCAGGAGATCTTTTCCGTCCTCACACCGATGGCTGTTCCTCCGGATGGAGCATTCCCCCTGCTTCCTAACCAGATGCTGGCTGTCTGCGTGAAATTTCCCCCACGTGTGGACCCGGAAGCACCGGAAGAGACCGGTCCCCGTTTCGCGATTATTCCGTTTCCCCGGACACTCCCCCGGTTTTTCGCTGTCCCTTCCGAGAAAGGACTCTCGTACATGCATCTGGAAGACATCGTTACGATGTCGGCCAATGCATTTTTCCCCGGGGAGGAGGTGCAGGAGTGTGTGGCCTTTCGGCTGACGCGGAATGCGGAAGTGGAGGTTCAGGAGTTTTCTCCGTACGGTCTGGCGCTGAACATGGCGGATGTTCTTCGTGCCCGGACCAGTTCTGAATGCATTCGGCTGGAGATCGACGACACCGCTTCCGCCGAGACCCAGGAGTTTCTTCAGCGACACCTGGAACTGGTTCCCGAGGAAGTGACGCGCGTCCCCGGTCCGGTCGATCTGGGGGGGTTGATGGAGCTGACGGCTCGACGGGGGTTCGAGAATCTCCGGGACGAACCGTGGCCCCCTGTCAATTCGCCGGATGTCCCTTCCGAAGAGCTGATGTTCGACATCCTTTCCAACCGGGATGTGATTCTCTTTCACCCCTATGAGAGCTATGAACCGGTTGTCCGCCTGATCGAAGAGGCGGCCGATGACCCGGATGTAATTGCGATCAAGCAGACGTTGTATCGGATCAGTCGGAACAGCCAGATTGTCAAAGCCCTGCTCCGGGCGGTCGAAAACGGAAAGCATGTGACCGTCCTGCTGGAACTGAAAGCTCGGTTCGATGAAGAACGAAACCTGAAACAGGCCCGCGAGCTGGAGGCGATGGGGGCTCAGGTGATTTATGGGGTCAAGGGGCTGAAGACGCACGCCAAGATCTGCATCATCGTCCGACGGGAACCGCATGGGATTCAGCGGTATCTGCATTTTGGAACCGGAAATTACAACGAAGCGACCGCCCGACTGTACAGCGATGCCTCTCTGCTGACGTGCGACGAAGATTTGGGAGTGGATGCCCTCGCATTCTTCAATGCGATCTCAGGGTATTCGCAGCCTCCATACAACTATCGAAAGCTTTCTGCCGCTCCGATCCGATTGCGCGACACATTAAAGGAACTGATCGACGAAGAGATCGGCCGTCGCCGAGATGGTGAAGAGGCTCGAATTGTCCTGAAGCTCAATGCCCTGACGGATACCACCCTGATCAATAGCCTGTACGAAGCCTCTCAGGCGGGGGTTGAGGTCCTGCTGAACATTCGGGGGATCTGTTGTCTGAAGCCCGGAATTCCGGGGCTCAGCGAAAATGTCCGGGTTGTCAGCATCGTAGACCGGTTTCTGGAGCATGCCCGAATCCTGTACTTTCATCACGGCGGAGAGCCGAAACTCTTCATCTCGAGTGCGGACTGGATGCCCCGCAATCTGGATCAGCGGAAGGAACTTCTCGTTCCCGTCGAAGCGGAGCACTGTCGCCAGAAACTTCAGCGAGTCCTCGAGACCTATTTTCAGGACAATGTGAAGTCCTCGACATTGCAGCCTGATGGAACATATGTCCGCAATACTCCAGGCGAGGAAGAACCATTTCGATCCCAGGAAGCCCTGTATCGAATGGTGCGGGAATCGGTTCGCCGTCAGGAACGCCGGCGCCGGACCCTCTTTGAGCCCCATCGCCCGGAAGGGTGAGCACGTTACTTCCGGCCAGCTGTTGAACGACTTATCCCTGCGAGTGGTGTGCTGCGATGCCCTCCTTTCAGTTTGATTCCAGTTCCTTATCTCAGACACAGGCCTTTGGGCATCGACTCGCGGAGCTTCTGCAGCCGGGGGACGTGGTCTCTCTGATTGGTAATCTCGGAGCGGGTAAGACTCACCTTGTTCAGGCGATTGCCGAAGGAATGGACGCCACTGAGGACTTTGTTCATAGTCCAACATTTGTCCTGATTCAGGAATATCAGGGACGAATCCCCATCTGTCACATCGATGCCTACCGACTACGCGATATCGATGAGTTTCTGGAGCTTGGGGCTGATGAACTCCTTGGAGGGGATGGAGTCTGTCTGATTGAATGGGCTGATCGTGTCGAAGAGGTCCTTCCGCGTGATCGCCTGACGATTCAGATCGAATCGACCGGCCCGGAATCGAGACACCTGACGGTTTCTTCCAGTGGCCGCCGAAGCGAGGCTGTGGTTCATCAATTGACAACGGCCGACTGACTTGTGGCGCGGGTTTTCCTATGCCGGGATGCGGTTGGGGGGGCTGGAGAGAAGGTCTTCCGGCTCGACGGTCCACTTTCCTCTCTGTCAGATGGAGAGCTTCCCTCGACTGATTTGACAAACCAAAGCGGTCGTGTTGATAATCTGACGGTTGTTTGAATGTCTGAGCAAGGCATCCCCCTTTTGGAGTTTCCCACCCCATGAAAACATCCCGCCCGATACGTTCCCGTGGATTCACGCTGATCGAGCTTCTTGTGGTGATTGCGATTATTGCGGTCCTGATCGCCCTGCTTCTCCCCGCAGTCCAGCAGGCCCGGGAAGCCGCCCGCCGGTCACAATGCAAGAACAATCTGAAGCAGATCGGACTCGCGCTCCATAACTACGAAAGCACTCACACCGTTTTCCCCCCCAGCAGCACCAGCGGGTTGGGGGAAATCGCTGCCTATTATGACCAGGGGTCCAGCGATGCACGGTTGCCCCATGTTCATCTTCACAGCTTTCTGAGCCTGATTCTTCCTTACCTTGATGGCGCCACGATCTACAACAAGATCGATTACAACATCTCCTCAATGGACCCGGTGAATCGCGAGATCGCATCCACATTGATTCCAGCGTACCAGTGTCCCAGCTATAACGGCAGCCCCATTGCGACGGACGATATGTATGTGAACACGGTGGGATACAATCGGTTTGCTGGCCGGAATTATGTGGCCATGGGGGGAGTTTTTATTCTCGAACTGGCTCCTCCAAGCAGCGGCGGGACCCCTTCACGAGGAATTCTCTACCCCCGTTCGAAGACCACCTTCCGGGACATCACCGATGGGGCGTCCAATACCATTATGCTGGTTGAATCACGCGAAGAACGGGTCTCCGCATGGGTCGATGGCTCTTACGCCAGCATCACGTCGCGGGGACTGGATGTCACCAACATGCCGACCGTCTCCTCCAATCAAATCTCCATCAACAAAACGCCATACTTCGGACCGGAGTTCGGAACTCCAGAGATTAAATGGGGACCGTCCAGCCTCCACACCGGAGGAGCACATCACCTGCTGGGAGACGGATCGGTCCGCTTTATCTCCGAGAATATTGCTGTGGAAACGTACGATGCGTTGACGACACGCAATGGCGGAGAGGTCGTTGGGGAATTCTGATTGGCAGCAAGGCTCCCGTTCCGCTAAAACTGTTCTGGCACGATGTCGGGTCGCTTTGACCTTTCCCCGGAGAGGCGTTTCGATGAAGATGGAGCTGGATATTTTTCAGGCGGATTACTGTGCCGAGCAGCTGAAAGCGCTCGGGGAGCCGGTCCGGCTGCGGATTCTCGCCCTCCTCAAGCGAGGGGAAATGAATGTTTCGGAGATCGCTTCGTCTCTGGAGACAGAGGTTGTGACCGTCTCGCATCACCTGCAGATTCTCAGGAATGCCGGACTGGTTACCCGCCGCAAACAAGGTCGATTCTGCCTCTACGGGCTCAGGGAGGGGCTGCTGCAGGAAGGGTTGGACTCTGCTCAGGTCGTGAATCTCGGGTGTTGCGCCGTTCGGCTCCCCGGAGCGCAGGCCTGATCCCGATCCAAATCGCATCGATTTCCGATGATTGAAAATGAATAGCCGGCTTTGCAGGTCTTTGAAGTGGCCTGCGAAGTCGGCTTTCTTCTGTTTGGGGAATTGGGTCGCCCTTCAAGATATCCCCTGCTCCGGCATTGCTGTCACGGAACTGTCTGAAATCGGAGGTGGGGAGTGTTAAGCGTTTCCCCCCATCTCTCGTCATTTTCCCCTCACCCCCACGTAAGACTGTTTTGATGCAGGATGTTGCAACGGATTATTCCGGACGTGACACGTTCATTGATTCTGACTGATCCGGGATTCTGAATTGAGTTGATCGGTGCTGAATTCCGATGCGCATTACTTGAGTGGAGCTAAATCACGAATGAACAGGAGCGCTGTGCCACCTGTTGAGGGAGCGATTGTAGGGAATCGCTGGACTGTGACGATGAGGCCGCCGCGGCGCTCTGTCGGCCGAAACGGGTTCAGAGACGGGTTCAGACGGAATGATCTGACGCGATGCGGGATCACCACCATCGAATGCTGGTGCTGTGTGGACAGGCTGTTGCAGGGGCGACAGGCTGGGCATCGATCGGCGTGTTCACTCAGTGGTGGTCTGTTGGACCGCTTGTAGTCGTTCTTCCTTTAGTGGGGGCCTCCCTGCTCTGTCTGCTGGCGCTGTTCAGCACCAGGAAATCATCTTCCAGAACAGGAGAAATTGTTCCCCCGCATTTTGAATCCGCTCTCGATGGCTTGAATGAAGCGACTCTGATCGTCTCCTATGAGGGTCGGATTGTCTTTGCAAATCAGGCGTTTCTCAGTTTCACTGGCCTCTCTCGCGAAGCATTGACCGGAAAGCGGGTCCGGGAACTCAGCTGGAAGTGGTCGGACCGGAATGAGGAGGGAGGATGGGGGCCGGAGACCAGCTGGCTGGAACTGGTTCGAGAGGGGCGGTGTCGGATTGGGCGGTTCAGTGGTCTCCCGGAGTCTGTCGAAGCGACCCTGAAAATGAATCCTGTTCCGATCACGGACGCAGACGGACGGACGTGCGGAGCGATGATCAGCTTTCAGGATGTCACGCTCATCCAGAAAAAACAGGTCGAACTCTCTCACATCATGGAGTCGGTTCGCAGCTCTTCTTCCCGCATTCGGGCCTTAAATGAACAACTGGAAGCACTGATTGTTCGAGACTCATTGACCGGCTGTTACCTGCGTCAATACGGAGTTGAACAGTTGCAGTCCCATTGGGAAGAGGCCGCCCTGCACGGCTCTCCACTCTCCTGCATTCTTGTTGATGTCGATCACCTCAGGTTGATCAATGATGATGCAGGGTACCAGGCGGGAGACCACATTATTCGGGAACTGGGGCGTAACCTGACCCAGTACTTTGAAAAGGATGGAATCGTCTCTCGCTACGATGGCGAAAAGTTCCTGATTGTGTTGCCCGGAATGGACGTCGAGCGGACCATCGGTCTGGCGGATTCGCTACGTCAGCGGCTGATGGAATTGCGGACCGGGGAAGTGAACTTCACGATCAGTGCCGGTGTTTCCGGGATGGAAGACCGCCCGGATTCTCCCTGGACCATCCTTTCCAACTGCGAAGAAAATCTGAGTCGGGCCAAGCTGCGTGGACGGAATCAGGTCTCCCGATCCACTCTGAACCAATCCGATTCTGAGGGAAATCTTCTGGCGGAGTATCGTGCTCCGGAAGTTTCCAGCATCATTCCTTATCCCGCAGTGACGGCACTCTTCTCGGCCCTGAGTTTCCGGGACTTGGCGACAGCAGCTCATAGCCGCCGTGTTGCGGACCTGTGCCTGTTGATCGGACAGCGGCTGATGTCCCAAAGTCAGTGCTATGTGCTGGAAATGTCGGCCCTGCTTCATGACATTGGAAAGATTGGTGTCCCCGATGCATTACTCCACAAACCCTCTTCTTTGACCGAAGAGGAATGGGCGGTGATGCGGGATCATGATCGCATTGGTGTGGAAATCATTCGAACCGCATTTGCGACACCTGCTCTCACGGAAATCGTGGAATGCTACAAACGTCCCTACGAGGAGAGTCAGAGGAGTCAGAAGCCGCTCCCGCTGGGGGCTCGAATCCTGGCTGTCGTGGATGCATTCGATTCCATGACCAATGACCAGATCTACCGGAGTGCCATGTCTCCGGCGGAGGCGATTGCCGAATTGCGACGTTGCGCGGGGACTCAGTTCGATCCGGAAATTGTCTCCAATTTTGTCGATGTTCTGTTCCTTCCCAATCGTGAACCGGGAATTCGCCTGCAGATTGATCACCGCGCCGCGTGTGAAATTGGAATGGAACTCGAAAAGCTGTCTCAGGCGGTCGA
>CALLWY010000128.1 GCA_938015865.1 uncultured Planctomicrobium sp. | reverse complement strand
CGGAATTCACATCCCATATTGCTTGTTCTCACGAGAACGACAGCCCTTTTCATCAGTTGAGAGTCTTGTCAGAGGAGAGAGCGCGACAGGCCTCAGCATGATGGCCTCCCCGGTAAGCACCTCGTTCGCTCACAGCTGAATTGATTGCGGCTGCCTGAATGTAAACCCAAACGTCTATTTCCGTACCACTTGAACCGTTTCGGAACGACGCGCACGACAAACAAAATGTCGCTTCCGTTTCCTCAACGAATTTGCCAGAAGATGGCGGTACTTGTTTGCTTCAGCGGGAACAAGTACTGTACCTGCAGCGGACAACCAGCCTCTTATTGCTGGAGAACGTCCCGTGCTGCTAACAATTTCAAACTCCGATGCCCAAGAATACGAGCGCTTCGTCAGACCCATCAGAGCTGAATGACGACTCCTGGCGGAAAAGGTTTCGCCGTCTTCACGGACGACTCACAGCTGCAGAGCAGCGTGCAGGGGCCTACTTCGAAGAGCACCCTGAAGCCGCGTTTGATTCTATTACCGATGTCGTTACCAAGAGTGGTATCGGATACGGAACAATTATTCGCTTCTGTCAAAAGCTAGGCTGTAAAGGGTTTCAGGAATTCAAGCTGCTTCTGTTTACGGACGGCGTAGCGGACTCACGTCAGCTTTCGCATCCCCCTAAAGATGCGCGGAGCGCGATCGCAGGGGGGTTGATCAGCGAGCTCAACGAGACACTTCGGCTACTTGAAGACACAGATATCCAACGAGCTGCTGAAAAAATCCTGAAATGCTCGCGTATTCTCGTTGTGGGAGTGGCGAGTTCTGCACCGCTCGTCTTCAGCCTTGCGTGGAAGCTTTGCCGACTGGGAATCGATGCCCGCGCATCTATCGAAGGATATGTCATGGCCATCCATGCCTCGATGTTGCGGGAAACAGATCTTCTCTTTGCGATCAGCGCATCCGGAGCAACCAAAGATATCCTTCATGCTGCCAATGTTGCCGCTTCTCGCGGAGTGACTGTGATCGCGTTGACCAACTTCCCAACGTCCCCACTCAGCCAGTTCGCAAAGATTTCCCTTCTCACCTCCGCAAATCGAGATCCACTGAAAGCGGAAATCCCCTGCATCATTGCCGGGGAAGCAGTGATTGAGGTCCTGATTGACCGAATGCTGCAGCTGGAGCCGGAACGCAAAGAGAACCTGCTGCGGTCCTCACAGGCGGTCTCCGACCGCAAACTTTAGGAGCGTCGCGAGAAGAGAACTGATTGCCCTGCCAGATCGAAGCGCTGCAACAGGGCCCAAGCTATTTGGAGACGTTCATTTCCGCCAGGAGACTGGCAAGCCCGACCTCGACCACGTTCTTCTGGCTGACACCCGCAGGAATTCCTGCGTCCGCCTCGCTGAGATGGGCGAAAACAATTTCAGCTTCTGCGACCAGCTCATCCCCGCAATGGGCTGTGACCTGTGTCATCCCCCCCTCATCGCGGGCCTCCACCAGAGTCGCAGTGTAGATCAACTGATCCCCCGGACGGGCAGGGCGGTGAGAGACAAACTTCGGCACCTTTGCGAGGAAAACCAGATACTTGAACTGGTGGCTCTCCCCAAGAAGAATCCCGCCGGTCTGCGCCATCCCCTCCATAATCAGCGAGCAGGGCATGACAGGAAATCCGGGGAAATGATCATGCAGGTGCTCTTCCGCCAGTGACACATTTTTGACAGCACGCGCCCGCACTCCACTCTGAAACTCAATGAATTTGTCGATCCAGAACCAGCGCATGACAACTCCCGGCGGGCGAGAAATCAATTCAATAAATGGACATCATGTCACGCCTGCTTGCCCCAGACAGGGACCAAATTGGAGTGCGCGTGACAGGAGTTTAGCCTCTACTCGTGTGACGAACCGGTTCAATTCCGTTACGTAAAGCCGGCCTTGTTTTTCGACCTGTTCTCCCAAACCGGTCCCGTCACCATCGAGCGGATGAACTCACCAGAGACTGGCGAGCGTTCATCTATTACATCTCAGCATGCTTCTGCAGGAATCAATCTCCTCATGGATAGAGACCAGATCGGTCTTCCATCCAACGGAACGAGGGGCTCAATCGTCCAATGGATGAGGCCCCTCGAATTGATTCCATGGAAATCGGCCTCGTTTCCCTCTTTCCCTGCATCATGGGCCGGGGAGAGGGGAGAACCGACAGAGAATCCGGCTTAGCCGAGCTTGCCCTTGATGAACTTGCAAACCATCTCGACTGTGAACAGATCCTGAACATTCGAGACCTTCGGATCAGCAGCGAGCTTGTCGACGTTGGCATGCGGCATTCGCTTGCGCAGTTCTTCGATCCCTTCCGGAGTGATCTTGCCATCCTGAACGAAACCGGAATCGGCAGACATCAGATTTTCCGGGAACAGTTCGCCGCGAGGAATCTTGATGTCGAACGCTTTTTCCAGCTTGAACACGATGTCCAGAAAGTCGATGGACTCGGCTCCGAGGTCTCCCATCAGGGTTGCTTCAGGAGTCACTTCGTCTTCATCGACTCCCAACGCGTCGACAAGGATTTCCTGGACTGTCGAAAAAACCTGTTCGTCACTTGCCATGTTTCGAAACTCCGTAATGAAAGTTCGCGCGTCCCCGCACGAACGAACGCTCACCGAAGACCCCAAACCAATCAGCATCACAGACGACGGTGAGCACGTCTTGAACTGAATTCCAACCGGCCTCGTTCAGAACACGAACGTCTCCTTCAGGAGACCGGAAACCATGTTATCGATGTCATTCGCTCTGACGAAAGTCCAGGTCAGGATGACCGGTCCGAGTCACCTTCAACATTGATTGAAAGGGGACCTGACATTGTCGACCAGATTTCTCTGCGACTTTAGAACCCTCCAAGTGTCAGACCGCCATCGACGACCAGAATGTGGCCGGTGATGTATCCTGATTCTTCACTGGCCAGGAAGGAGACTGCGTTGGCAATATCTTCCGGCTTTCCAAGTCGACGGACCGGAATCTGCTTCTTCAGATCAGCTTCCGCAACCGATCGAACAGCTTCCGTCATATCAGTTTCGATAAATCCGGGAGCAATGGCGTTGACGGTGATATTTCGTCGGCCAATTTCTGTGGCCAGACACCGTGTCAGCCCCTGAATTCCCCCTTTGCTGGCTGCGTAGTTGACCTGCCCCTGATTTCCGAACTCAGCTGCCACACTCGACATATTAATGATGCGACCATAGCGCTGCGCCATCATCGGCCGCATGACAGCCTGACAGAAGTTGTAAACGCTGTTGAGGTTGGTGTTAATCACATCGAGCCAGTTCTGCTCTTCCATGACCGCCAGCAACCCATCCCGAATAATTCCGGCGTTATTAACGAGGATATCCAGCCGTCCCCACTTCTCAACAACTTCGGCGACAATCCGGTCCGCATCCGCCTTGACCGCGACATCCCCCTGCAATGCCAGCGTTTCGTAACCTTTTTCTGCCAGATCAGAAACGATCTTGTTGGCAGATTCAGCACTGGACTTGTAAACGAATGCGACCTTGATCCCCTGTGAGGCAAGCTTTTCCACGATGGCCTTGCCAATTCCCCGGCTTCCCCCGGTCACCAACGCTGTTCGTCCAGACTGGCTCATAATTTTGTATTCTTTCTGCTCTGCCGACGGACTGTTCCCAACTCGGCTACTGATCAATTCCAATCCTCAACGCTTGCAGCCTCTGCACCCGATTCAACAGAGGTTTTGCACGGTCTCCATCAGGACGAAATCTCCTGCGGATACAACACGTTGAACAATTCCTTCATGCTGGCGATCTGTGTTTCATCGGCCGATTTCATCTGAGGATTACGATCCGCCAGATTGTATCGTTCCAGCGTCAGACGGGCAGTCACTGCGCTGAGTCCATCAACGGTTCCAGATGTTTTGAAGGTCCAGATGCCGTCCTCTTTCTTGTGGACATCCGAGCGGAGTTCCAGTGTCTTTCCAGGAGAGACAAAGCTGTTGAACTTGACCGCCTTGGCTTCCTTCAGCAGCACCGTACTATATTGAAAATCTTCACTGACACGCATCAGCCAAGCGCTTGTCTGCACCATGGCTTCTACCATCAGTACCCCCGGCATAATCGGAAATCCCGGGAAGTGATCCTGAAGATATTCTTCTGCCAGCGACAGCGTTTTCACCGCTGATAACGATTCGCCGGGCTGCAGTTGAGTGATCTTGTCGATCAGTGTGAAACGCATTGTCGAAGTAGGTGCCCGGGGGGACGAAGTAAAAATTGCCTGAAATATCCGTGCCCGTTTGAGTCAGCGTATTGATGCAGAGAGAAGAGAGGCTGGTGCCGAACTCCGTTCGCTCCCGGACAACTCCGTTGTCCGATTTCAGGTGATAACCTGAACTGCATCAATGAGAAACGCCAAGTGGATCCGGCCCGGAATTCGAACGGACCACTATAGAAAACAACGATTCTACTGACAACTGCCAGAGCGGGTTACGGAATTTCTTCCTGCAATGACAATTTCGGCGACTTGGGAACCCGTGGATAAGTTCGCTGCAACCACTTCTCGTCAAAGTGTTTCCACCGAACAAGGTGTAACGGTTCTGACGATTTTGACAATAGAACCGTCTCTGAAACCGGAATTGGCGTTTCCACCCGGAGAATCGTTCCGGGGGGAACATCAGTCGAATCAATGGGTGCAGCCTCAGCGGGAAAACCACTGAAAATTTGCATGTGCTCTCAGTGAGCCGTATGATCGCAGAAGCGAACTTCTGTTTGAACCCAACGCTTATTCAACACCATTTGAGAGGACAATGCCGTGGGGAAATTAGGACTTGCCGGGTCATCGCTGGCAGCTGCACTTCCTGGGGCTGGGCTTTTCTACCTCCTCCTGATGGGTTTTCTGGGCGGTGTCAACGGAATGCCGATGCCGATGCAGGTCGCTCTTGGCCTGCTGATGCTCATCAGCCTGCTCATGGTTCTCTTCCCACTGTACATCCTGATTATGTTCCGTCGGGATAAAGTTGTGCTGGCCAACTCGAAAGCGGCCGCTCCGGCTGTCGCTGCCGCAGGAACAGGAGATGCTGAGGTCTTCACCGATGAAAGTTTGACCGAAGGGACGGGTGAGGAAATCTGGGAAACCCCGGAAGACTCCTTTGAAGGGACAGAGGATTTCGTCGAGGCTGAAGCAGTTGATCTCGATGTTGAAGATCATCTGGATACATTTCCGAATGCCGCTGGCGCAGACGAGGACCTTGCTGAGACACTGGAATTCACCGAGGCCGGTAACGACGTGTCTGATGAAGATATCTTCCAGACAGAAGAGATTGACGAGTTCGGCAAGACAATGATCGAGGACGGGGGGGACAACCTTCCTCACGAAGAATTTGATGCTCCCCCCACCTTCGATGATGAATTCCACTTCGAAGATTTCGAAGACGACGATCCGGACAAGACGAAGCATTAGAATCCGGAATCAGGAAAGTGTCGCCAACACTTATTGCTCCATCACACTGTCTTTATCGCTGATTTTCACCGCTGGAACGCCATACGTTTGTGAGATGCGTTCAAAAAGAAGTTGTTCTTTTCTCCCTTTGCGCCTCGCCGTCTCCGCGTCATTGCGTTGAATTCTCTTTTCCCCGATCGAGAACTGTTCCACAACTGGAATTGACTTCTTTCAAAGGCGCCAGTTCGGCAGGGTTCGGCAATCCGTTGACGACTGGTGAAGAGAACGCGGAGTCGGAGAGACGCGGGGACGCTGAGAACGACTTCGTCCCGATCTCAAGAGAGTATTGCGGTCATTTATTGTTCCATCCCAGTCTTATTCAGAACTGGAACGCCATACGTTCGTACAATGCGCTCTCATTTCAGCTGGACTCCCCCACCTGAATCAGGGTGAGTCCATCATTCGTTCCGTCACTCCGCACCCGAATCGACTCCGTTCCGGAGATTCGTCGATTTTTATTTCTGCCGGGCGATTCGACGAAGTACTTCCGCACCTCGTAGAAGTGTTTCATCTTCGGCTGCGTACGAGATTCGAAAGTGAGTGTCCTGTTCTGAAAAAACATTCCCCGGGATAATCAGCAGCTCGTTTTCAATGGCTTTCTTCACAAACTCCGTCCCGGTTCCCCATGGAGCCTTCGGGAACATGTAGAACGCCCCTTCCGCGCCCTTGATCTCGAAATCGTTCTCGAGTTCCTTCCGCAGAAGGTCCCGCTTCCGCTGGTAGTCGATGGCGCGATCGCTGACATCGAAGTTCCACGCGGTACAGGCCGCCCACTGGACGGGATGAGGGGCACAGACAAACGTGAACTGCTGGAGCTTGATCATCTGCTGAATAATGGATTCAGGACCATGACACCAGCCGATACGCCAGCCAGTCATGGAGTGCGACTTGCTGAACCCATCAATCACAATCGTCTTGTCGTAGAATTCGGCCGGGCTGACGAACTGACCGGGGGGGCAGAAAATGCGGTAAATTTCATCGCTCAGCAGCGCGATGTCATGTTCGCGGGCAATGTCCGCAAGCCCCTGAACTTCTTCGCGAGTGGCGACATGCCCCGTCGGATTACAGGGGCTGTTGAGCAGGATCAGCTTGGTTTTTTCATTGATCGCTTCGCGCACCCGATCCAGCGGGATCTTGAAATCGGGGTAGGTTGAAATCGCCCGGACCGTCCCTCCGGCAAGGGTCGTCAGATGTTTGTACATGACGAAATAGGGATCGAAGACAATCACCTCATCCCCTGGATTGATGAGGGTGGAGAGCGTGAGCATCAATCCACCGCTGGTTCCGCTGGTGATGAACGCTTTCCGGTCCGGATGGTGATAGGTTTCATCGACGGCATTCTGCACCAGTTCCAGCAGAGGCTTGATCCCCTGTGTCTGGCTATAGGCATTCCGTCCTTCCTCCACCGCCTTCTGAAGGGCCTGCTTGATCGGCTCGGGGGTATCGAAATGGGGCTGGCCGATGCTCATGTTGATCGGGTTGGCCATATTCGCAGCCAGATCGAATACCTTCCGAATTCCAGAGGCATCAATCTTCTTCATCCGGTCGGCAATCCAGCGTTCACTCATTGGGAGGACTCAATCGCAACAGAAACAGGTGGAAGGGGACGTCAGGCGCCACCGCCTGAACGTGGGTCATGACGGGCAATGCACCCTTGCCATTGGGAGGGGCCAGGGTCAGGGATACACCGGATCAGTCAGTCCGAGGTCGGTGAACCCCTTCAGTCGAAGCTGACAGGCATCGCAGCTTCCGCAGGCACGGCCTTCGGGTGACGGATCATAGCAGCTGTGAGTCAGTGCGTAATTCACTCCCACAGCCAAACCACGCATGATGATCTCCGATTTTCTGAGCATCAGGAGTGGCGTGTGAATCCGGAATTTACCCGTCCCTTCGACCCCCGCTTTGGTTGCGAGGTTCGCGAGCCGTTCGAATTGTTCGATGAACTCGGGGCGACAGTCCGGGTAACCACTGTAATCGACCGCATTGACCCCGATAAACAGATCAAAGGCCCCAATTGCCTCTGCCCAGGCAAGTGCCAGCGAAAGGAAGACGGTGTTTCGAGCGGGAACATAGGTGATGGGAATCCCGGTCGAAATGGCTGATTCATCCCGATCTTTCGGGACACTTTCATCAGACGTGAGCGCCGATCCTCCCCACCGTCGAAGGTCGAGCGGGAGGATCACGTGCTCAGCCACTCCCAGAGATTCGGCAGTCCGCCGAGCGGCATCAAGCTCAAAACGATGTCTCTGCCCGTAATCGAACGACAGGGCATAGCATTCGTACCCTTCCGACCGGGCAATCCCAAGCGTTGTCGCAGAATCGAGTCCGCCGCTTAAAAGAACGATGGCTTTTCGTGTCGTTTGTGGTGTCTGGCTCATTCCCCGATCGTATTCGGGACGCTTCGGAAAAGACAGGATCCGCGACGATTTCCTCTCGTTCGAGAGGGACGAGAAGGGGGCATTTTCCAATGCCAGCACGGGGAGGGTTACCGCACCGGTCGCATTCAAGGAATTCACGTCAGTCCATCCAACATTGTCGGTTGGTCGACTAAAGAAAACGAGTCCCCTGAAACCACGAAACGCCGGGTGATCTCTCAGGTCACCCGGC
>CALLWY010000127.1 GCA_938015865.1 uncultured Planctomicrobium sp. | reverse complement strand
GCTGCGTTTGCGTTTCTGGGAATCACAATCGCGTGCGGCATTTGTCGCGCGGAGGAGAAAGAGACAGGCTTCAAGCCGATCTTTGATGGCAAAACACTGAATGGTTGGAAAGGCGATTCGGCCATTTGGCGCGTTGAGAATGGAGCGATTGTCGGAGAGTGGGCCGACAAGGAACCTCTCAAAAAGAATGCGTTTCTGGTCTGGGATCGGGGCGAAGTGGACGACTTCGAATTGCGGCTGAAATTCCGCCTGACCGGCTCCGACAGTGCCAACAGCGGAATTCAGTTCCGAAGCAGCGAACGGGATGATGGTCATCTGGTTGGTTATCAGGCGGACATTGACCGCTCAGGCCAGTATGTCGGGATGCTCTACGACGAAGAAGCACGAGGAATCCTCGCTCGCCGGGGGGAGAGGACGGTCGTCACCGAGTCCGGAGAGAAGAAGCCGGAGTCGGTTGCCAACGCAGCTGAGCTTCTGAAGAAAATCAACCGCGATGACTGGAATGACTACTCCATTCGGGCACAGGGGAATCAGATCACGCTGAAGATCAACGGCGAGGTGACTGCCGAGTTGATCGACAACGACCCGAATGGATTGGATCGAATTGGCAAACTGGCTCTGCAGGTCCATTCCGGTCCCGCAATGAAGGTGGAGTTCAAGGACATTCGCCTGAAGCGTCTTCCGTTGCAGGACGGCTGGAAGAAGGTCGTTTTCGTGGCGGGGCGTCCCAGTCATGCTTATTTCGCGCATGAGCACAATGGGGGTTGCCTGCTGCTGGCAAAGTCATTGGACGCAGCCCAGCGGGATCAGAATCTGAAGGTGATCTCGACCGTCTATCTGAATGGTTGGCCCGCTGATGTCACCGCCTTCGATAACGCAGACACCGTCGTTGCGTACTGCGATGGAGGAGCCAACCATTTCCTGAACCCTCACCTTGAAGAGTTTGACAAGGATATTTCCGCTCGCGGAGTGGGACTGGTCTGTCTGCATTACGGTGTCGAGACCACCAAGGGGAAAGCAGGGGATCACTTCCTGAAGTGGATCGGCGGGTACTTTGAGCCGCACTGGTCCGTCAATCCCCACTGGACCGCCAGGTTCACTTCGTTCCCCGATCATCCGATCAGTCGGGGGGTCCAGCCATTCGAGATCAATGACGAATGGTATTACCACATGCGGTTTGTTCCGGACATGAAGGGAGTGACCCCGATTCTGACCGATCTTCCGCCGAGTGAATCCCTCTCCCGTCCGGATGGTCCTCATTCAGGAAATCCAGCGGTGCGGGAAGCGGTTCTTGTCCGTAAGGAGCCTCAGCATGTGGCCTGGGCCTACAACCGGGAAGATGGAAAAGGACGCGGCTTCGGATTCACCGGAGGGCACAATCATGTGAACTGGCAACACGACGACTTCCGCAAGGTTGTCCTCAATGCCATCGTCTGGACGGCACATGGGGAAGTCCCTGAAGAAGGGGTCGAATCACCCACGCCAACAAAAGAAGAGATGATGGAGAATATGGACAGTCCTCCACCTCCGAATTTCGAGTTCAAACCAGTTCTTCGGAAGTCCACCGTTGCTCCACGTCCAGCCAAGCCAGTGACAGCCACGGGAGGGGCTGTCTCACCTCTTTTTTCCTCGCCCGTAGTCCGGTCCTCGACCCCCGGGCACGCCGTTGAAATCAATGTCGATATTACCGGCGCGAAGGCACTCTTTCTTGAAGTCAATCATGCCGGGGACGGGTTCAGTTTCGACTGGGCAGACTGGGTGGCTCCCCGACTTCTGGTCGACCCGGCTGACCCATCCAAAGGGGAACTCAAGCTGACGAGCTTGAAATGGAAGTCCGCGACACAGGACTGGGGGCAGACCCGTGTGAACCAGAATGCGGGGGGAGGTCCCCTCATCGTCGCAGGTCTTCTGGTGGAAGATGGAATCGGGACGCACGCGAATTCCCTGATTGAATTTGAACTCCCCAAAGACCATCAGTACACCCGCTTCGTTGCGAAAGGGGCATTGGACGACGGCGGGGTGAGTCAGAATGCACAAGGCCCTTCTGTCCAGTTCCGAGTCTTCACACAGAGGCCGGACCCCGCGACACTGGCTGCAGCACGAGCACTCCCAGGCGAAGCCAGCCATGAAGCGTCTGATTCGCTGCAACAACTTCAAGTCGATACCGGGCTGAAAGTGGAGTTGTTTGCATCCGAGCCGATGATGACGAACCCCTCGTCAATCGACATCGATCACAAGGGGCGCGTCTGGGTCTGTGAGGGGGTGAATTACCGTCATTTCGCGAACAAGGATCTGATTGGAGACCACGGGCCCGATCGGATCCTTGTTCTCGAAGATACCGACGGCGATGGAAAAGCAGACAAGTCCACTGTCTTTTACAGCGGGTCAGATGTCGATGCCGCCCACGGGATTCTGGTCCTCCCGACAGCAGACGGGAAAGGGACCCGCGCCCTCATCTCTGCGCTCGACAAGATCTTTTATCTGATTGACGATGATGGCGATCTCAAGGCAGATCGCAAGGAAATCCTGTTCTCCGGTATTCAGGGAAGCCACCACGATCACGGAGTCCACGCAGCCCATTTTGGTCCTGATGGCAAGCTCTATTTCAACTTCGGAAACGAAGGAAAACAGATCCGGGATAAGGATGGAAATCCGATCATCGACAAGGCGGGAAATGAGGTGAAGGCCGACCGCAAGCCGTATCAGGAGGGGATGGTCTTCCGATGCAATCTGGATGGGAGCGAGTTTGAGACACTGGGCTGGAACTTTCGAAACAACTGGGAGGCCTGCGTCGATTCCTTCGGCACGATCTGGCAGTCCGACAATGATGATGATGGGAACCGGGGAGTCCGCGTTAATTATGTCATGGAGTTCGGAAACTTCGGCTACAAGGACGAACTGACCGGAGCGAGCTGGCAGACCCCACGCACGAACTGGGAGAAGGAGATCCCCCTCCGTCACTGGCATCTAAACGATCCCGGAGTGGTCCCCAATCTCGTCCAGACCGGAGCCGGAGCCCCCACCGGAATCTGTCTCTACGAAGGGGATCTTCTCCCCGCGCGATTTCGGGGAGCACCAATTCACTGTGACGCCGGGGCGAATGCGTGCCGGGCCTCCGTTCTGACGGCACGCGGGGCGGGGTATGTCGCAGAGATTGTCGAAGTTCTGGGGAATTCCAGAAATCACTGGTTTCGCCCGAGTGACGTCTGCGTTGCTCCTGATGGGAGTCTGATCGTCGCTGACTGGTACGATCCGACGATCGGGGGGCACCGGATGATGGATATTGCCCGCGGACGTCTTTACCGGATCATTCCCCCGACCGCGAGCAGGTATGTCGTCCCGGATGTCGATGTCTCTACCCCGCAGGGGGCTGTCGCTGCTCTTCACTCCCCGAATATGGCGACTCGTTATCTCGCCTTCAGTGCTCTGATGGCGATGGGGCCAGATGCGGAAGCCCCGCTTCTGGAAATGCGAAAGTCGTCTGACCCGGTGATGCAGGCACGCGCCCTCTGGCTGCTTGGGAAACTTCCATTGGAGCACTCCCGCCGATTGGAACATCTGAGAGCTGGTTTGAGTGATTCCAATGAAATGATCCGGGTGGCGGCCATTCGGTTGCTGCGTCAGCTGACGAATCAGGTCGCTTTTGAGGAGATCCGGGATGCCATTCGGATCGATGATCCCTCCCCAGCAGTCCGGCGGGAGATGCTCATCGCACTGAGCGAGCTGAATCCTGAATGGATTCCGGAATCGAAACGGGACGGCTTCATCGGAGCTTCGTGGAGCCGACTGGCCCAGCAGTACGATGGCGAAGACCGCTGGATGCTGGAAGCGCTTGGAATTGGAGCCCGTGGTCACTGGGATGAGTGCCTGGCTGCATGGAAGGAATCGGTTGGAGACCAGTGGAAATCGACGAAAGCGGGACGTGATCTCGTCTGGCGGTCCCGTGCCCGGGCGACCCCCGGGCTGCTTGTGGAACTGATTCAGAGTCCGGCGACTCCTGAGGACGAAATCCCTCGCTACATGAGAGCGTTTGATTTTCAACAGGGACCGGAGCGGAAAGAAGCACTGGAGCGACTGGCGTTTTCTCAGCCGAAGTCCGACTCAGAACGAACCCGATTTGTCCAGATGGAGGCGCTCACCCGGTTCGATCCCGCAGAGGTGATCAACGATCCGGACAAGCAGGCCCAGATCGAGAAGATCCTGGAAGCGAATCGGGGGACTCCACTCTTCATCAAGATTGTTTCCCGTTTTCAGCTTCAGAAGTATTACGGCGATCTGCTGGCACTGGCTCAGTCCGATCCCACCTCGCAGGGGGCTGCTGATGCCATTAAGGCACTGCTGGATCGAAACCAGAACGGGCTGATTCTGCAATCGCTTTTTTCGGGTGACCGGGAAACGGTCGAGAAGACGTTCGCAGCGCTGGTGACCGCTGGTGACCGGCGCCTCTTTGACGATCTGATCAAGCTGATCCGTGATGAAGCGAAACCGCTTGAGATTCGTCAGGGAGCGGTGAGGGCTCTGGCCAGCTCAGCGGCGGGTGCCCAACAACTCCTCGCCATTGTACAGAAAGGAGAATACCCGCAAGATCTCAAACAGGCAGTTGCAGCCGCACTGACGACCGTTTCGTTTCCTCCTGTCCGCAACGCGGCATTGGCACTCTTCCCACCTCCTCCGGGGAAAGACTCAGCCCCCCTTCCGCCGATCAGCGAACTGGTTCAGCGGGTTGGGAATGTGGACAACGGGAAGATTACCTTCAATACCGTTGGGACCTGTAACAAGTGCCATCAGGTAAATGGCATTGGTCAGGATGTTGGCCCCAATCTCTCCGAGATTGGCAAGAAGCTGGGCAAGGCTGCTCTTTACGAAGCGATTCTCTTTCCGAGCGCTGCCATCAGTCATGGTTATGAAAACTGGCTCGTGCTGACCGAGGACGGACAGATCTATACCGGACTGCTGGTGAGTGAATCGGATGAGGAGGTCAAGATCAAGGATGATAAAGGGATTGTCCGAACCATTTCGACCTCGCAGATCGAAGAACGCAAGAAGCAGCCGACCTCATTGATGCCGTCGGATCTCCAGCGGTTGATGACGACGGAAGAGCTGGTCGATCTCGTCGAATATCTGACGACACTGAAAGAGCGTCGGCTATAATCCGGGACCCGTTCCATCTGACAGGGGAGACCGCTGAGCGGTCTCCTTTCCTTTTTGCCCTCTGATCCCTGATTTTACTCATGCGTGTCTTGATTACCGCAGGTCCGACCCGGGAATATCTGGATGACGTTCGCTATCTTTCGAACGCCAGCAGCGGTCGGATGGGATATGCCATTGCTCAGGCTGGGGTCCAGCAGGGCTGGGAAGTCGTTCTGGTCAGTGGCCCGGTCGATCTCCCTCCGCCTCCCGGACTGGAGTTTCATTCTGTCATCACCACCAGCGATATGCGCGATGCTGCGGTGAGACTCTTCCCAACCTGTTCCGGGGTGATTGCTGCTGCCGCAGTCTGCGACTACAAGCCCCGGCAACGGGTGGCCGGAAAATTGTCCAAGACAGGGGGACCGATCACGCTGGAAATGATCGAGACAGATGATGTCCTTGCAGAACTCGGCCGCATGAAGACCACCCAGTGGGTCATGGGCTTTGCTCTGGAGGCACAGAATCCACGGGAAAATGCGCTTCAGAAATTGCGACGGAAGAACTGTGACTGGATTGTTCTGAACGCCCCGAGTGCGATCGGGGCAGAGAATAACGACGTCGAGCTGATTGACCACAGCGGGGAGACAATTCAGCACTGGAGCGGAAGCAAGGCGAGTGTTGCAACTCAGCTGGTGGAGTGGCTTCAGGGGAACAGCTCGCCGCGGTCATCTGAGTGAGTCAGTTAGCCCCGACAATGAGGCCATAGAATGGCGTTGCGTCAAATCGATTCAACGATGCAACGGTTTCCATCGAATTCGACGACATCCCCGATGGCCATTTTGCGGCGACGCCGAAGTTCGACAGTCCCATTGACGGTGACCTCTCCCGCCTGAATCACGATTTTTGCCTGTCCGCCAGTTCCGACAAGTCCGCTGATTTTCAGGAACTGGTCGAGTCGTAATGGTTCCGGTTCGTGTGAGGGGATCTGGGCCACAGGGAGTCTCAATCGAAATGAAAATGAAGTAGAAGAGAAGTGAAAACAGTCCGGGGCAGAAAAAAGGCAGCCGGCGGAAAGGCCGGCTGAAGAGTCCTGAAAAGAATCAGGGGACAGGTTTAGAGGGGGCGCACGTTTTCAGCGCGGGGGCCTTTGGGACCATGACCTTCGTTGAAGCTGACCCGTTGCCCTTCCTGCAGGTCGTCAAATCGGACGCCTTCCAGATTCGATGAATGGAAGAACAGGTCTGCACCCTTCCCGGTATCGATGAATCCAAACCCCTTGTCCGTAATCTTCTTGATCGTGCCTTCAGCCATCTTCTGTCTACTTCCTGCTGTGCAAAACTTTCAGGGGTGCCCGATACGGTGGGAGCACACCATCTAACGGCTGATCTTGACCTGAAGCGGCAGTCAGGTCAACGCAATCTTATGTTTTCCACTGACGAAACCGGGATAAATTCTCTGTCGCTACGAAATCCCGACCGCCCGGAACTCTCTGTTCCGGCCCTTGTTTTCTGAAGACTCACGGGAGGCGGACGAGCTGCTCGAGCGGAATGTAGTATGTGGAATATCGACGTCCATCCGAGAAGAGTCGTCCTCGGGGATCTTCCACCAGAACCGTGGCACGCTGGGTAATGCGATTGATCACTCCCACATGTCGCTTCCCGTGCATCTCGAAAGAAACCCGCATGCCGGGGCGCAGGCCGAACTTCGCCCTGGCCCGTTCTCGCGGGGTCACCAGTGCGTGGCGATGATCCCGGTGCCCAAAGGCCCGGAAAGCCATCGCTTGAAATCTCGCCTGCGAACAGGCGGACCGCTTCCAGATGAGCAGCTCCAGCAGGTGAACCAGCTCATGCTCAAAGATTCGCTGCAGGGCTTCCAGTCGGCTGCGACATTTCAGCCCTGTCACGGTCACTTCCCGCTGGACATCCGCGAAGGTGTCGAACAGCAGTGTTGAAGAGATGGTGATTTCGTAATGAGGACGAGTCGGGTTGTTCCGAAAGATGCGCCGGGCCGTCGTCCCCCCGGAGGAAGTCATTCGCGAGGAGATGCGGAATGTGAGTGGGGAGTCTCCAAGGAGTGATTGCACTTCCCCCTCAAAGAACAGTTCATCATAGAGACGATACAGCTGGCGCAGGTCATTCGGATGGAACTGCGTGAAGTTGGCAGCGTCCATGTATTTGGATGTCTCCAGCAGCTGCCGGGAAATCGCCCGTTGGCGGGACTGGATTTCGTCAAGCGGCATGGGCGAGAGGGCAATCCGCTTCACCAGCTTCGGAATCGAAGTCATCTTGTCCGCTGGCTCCATCCTTGATTCATCTCACGTTATCCTCCTGGTGGTGACCTCCTGTCAGTCCCCTGCCGTTCCCGGACGGGGAACGGTCCCGCAGATCATATCGTTCCCGATTCAGGAAAATCCATGTCCTCCGAACCGACTTCCCCTCCCAATCTGCCACTCGGTCGTTATCGACACTACAAGGGTCGCGACTACATTGTGCTGGGGACGGCACGTCATAGTGAAACACTGGAATGGCTCGTGGTTTACCGGACTGATTACGGCGATCGAGGTCTCTGGGTTCGCCCGCTGGAGATGTTTACAGAAATGGTTGTCGTTGATGGGGTGATCGTACCACGGTTTTCCTGGGTGGGCCCGGAAGACGCCTGAAATCCGATTTTGACAGCAGCCCCACTGGAAATTCCTACTGCTCTGCATAGCGGATCAGGGCTGCTGCGATGGTCCCGCCAAAGCCCATGGACACCTTCAGGAGGATGCGCAGGGGGCGTTGAAGTTGCAGATGTTGTCTTGTAATCAGGAACCCCATTGAAGGGATGTCTCCCCATTTCTCATGATTGACCGTGGTGGGGAGCTTCTGGTGACGCAGGCTCAAGACTCCGATCGCGGTCTCGACCGCGCCGGCAGCCCCCATCAGATGACCAATGGCCCCCTTGATGCCAAAGGCGGGGACAGGATGGGCCCGATCGCGGAAGATCGCGTCCATCGCTGCTCCTTCAGCGAGATCGTTCAGCTCGGTGGCGGTTGCATGGAGGCTGACAATATCAATGTCATGGCAAGAGAGAGAATTGCGTTCCAGCAGCTTCCGAATGAGGGCTGCCAGTCCGGCCCCATGAGATTCAATGCGGGTCATCCCGTCCGGGTCGCTTCCAATGATCCCGTCGATCCACTCTGCCAGAATGGGGGCCTTTCGTTCCTGTGCCCGATCCCAGTCTTCCAGCACGAGGGCGCCGGCCCCTTCGCCTACGGCAAAGCCGGTTCGATCAGCGTCAAAGGGGCGACAGGCACGCCCGGGATCATCCAGCGGCTGTGCGAGCACCCCCAGCCGTCGATAGGACGAAAGGAGTCCGGGGTGCAGCGAGGCATCCGCCCCGCCCGCAATGGCGATCGGGCATTGCCCGGACTGAATCAGCGACGCAGCCTGAATGAGCGCGACCAGTCCGGTGGCACAGGCAGCAACCGGGGCAATCGCGCCTGCTTCACATCCCAGATCCGCTGCCACTTGCGAAGCGGCATGGCTGGGAAACAGGACCGCGCACGATTCACTGCATTCAGACGGATTACGAACCCATTGATCATACTCCGCCAGATTGATCTTGCTCGTCCCGATGACACAGGCAGCATGTCTCAGATCGTCACGATGCAGACGGGCGTGGTCAGCAGCTTCACGGGCCGCAGCTCGGGCAAACGTCACCAGACGATCGGAACAGGGGCCATCCCATTGAACAGCAGCTCCAAACGGAGGAGATCGGAACGCACTGGCGGGAAACCCGAGAGACTCCGCCGAAATCCAGTCGACGCAACGCCGTGCATCGAGAATCCCGTTCCAGGTTGATTCGCGGGTCGTTCCCAGAGGGGTTACCAGGCCAACTCCGGTCAGGGCGACACGGCGGGTTGGGGGCGAAGGAGTTGAGTCATTCATCGCCCATCAGGTCCGGTTGCTTTTCCGGCCGATGACAAACAGCACCAAGGCAATCATCCCGCCAGTGATTCCCCATTCCAGATACATCGGTTTGGAGATGACCTGAATTTCCGGGCCCGGAGGAGGAGTCTGCTGTCCGTAGGCAATGGCGCTTCCGATGAGCAGCATGGCCGCCATTTTACCGAAGAACATCAAAGAATGACGCATTCCGTCCTTCATTGTGCAATCTGCCAAGACCCGGGCTGTTCCTCTCCACAGAAATCTGGATTTGAACCAGTCTTCGAAGATGCGGGGGAGGGACACCCTGAACGGGGACGGGGCATCGCAAGTGTTGCCCTGAGAAGGGGCATCAAGTGGCCAAGGCCGGGATCGAACCGGCGACACCAGGATTTTCAGTCCTGTGCTCTACCAACTGAGCTACCTGGCCAAACGAACAGGGTTCGTTGCGAACAGAGGTCGCAAGGCGCATTTCTAACGGGGGGACCGACGGAATTCAAGCGATCGGCTCGTTCAGAACCAGACTCTTGTCAGCAGATTCCAAAAACAGGCCATAAAATCGCTGAAAAGGGGCATCTCCGTTCGCGTTTGGAAGGAAAGAATGGTTTTTTCCTCATGCAGTTCCCTCTACAGGGCTTGGAACCCTCAGAGTTTTGACGAAAGGGCTCCGGATTCCACTGGATTTATGTGATCCGGAGTCCATTCGCTCCGTTTCACTTGTGTCCTGTGGTGTGTGAGAAATCTGTTCCGTACACTGGAGGAGAGTCCAATTCAGAACGGCCTGTCTCCGGTTCTCATTCACCATGCTGGCAGGGAGTTCTGACTCGATCGGGACCTGATTCATGAGCGGCTGGTACTCCAAAGCGATCAATGTTTTCAGGCCGGAGGTCCCTGACCAGCCGCAGATCTTCACCGTCTTTTGTCATTGCGGCGAAGAATACCGCGGATTTCGCAGCGACCAGCATCAACAGATCGTCTGCAAGGTGTGCGGCGAGCAGCTGTTTATCCTGCCTCGGGACGTCTATCCGGTTCCTCCCCCCAAATCAGGGAAAAAGTCAGCATCTCATCAGAGCCGTCCGGTCCCGATAGAAGAGGAGACGCCTTCCAGCGAGTCGGTCAGTCCCCATCTGGACCAGATTCTTGAGGACTCGGTCGCGACGTTCGACGTCGCTCCTGTTGATGAAGAAGGAGACTCTCCCCCTGGGCCGGAAGTGGATCAGCAACTCCCTTCGCTGGCAGATTTGCGTGACCGGATCAGGAATGCAGGGAAGCCAAAACCTGTTCGAGTTGCCGAGGCTGTCCCCCAGAAAGTGGACGTCACGAAGGCCGTTCGCAAGTCGATCATCCCCGTACTGACAGAAACCTGGGAGGAGTTCCAGCGGTTCTGGACCCCGTTTCGAATTCTCGTCGCTACGGTCATCATGCTTCTGATGGCAACAGGGGGATGGATGTGGCGGCAGGCCGCACTGTCTCATGCCGCGCGAATCGCCCAGACCGAAGGGGCTGAAAGTCTCGCAGCGCTGGAGCGGGACGACTGGCTGGCAGCGTATCCGCACCTTCAGCAGGCGGCTGCTGCCCTCAAACTGCTAGGGCGCACGGACCCGGAAGCTCAAACGATCCGGCAGTACGCTCGGGAAACGGAAGCGATGTTTCGGCTCTGTGAGGCATCGCTGTTGGAACTGGTGGATGCCGCACGGAAGGATCTGGAATCCCGGGGAAGCAGGAACCGAAAGAAAGGGGGATTGGCTCCCGTTTACTATGGAGACTGGCTGGTCATCGAAGGTGTGGTGTCGGATTCAACGCCGGAAAAATCCCGCCGCCGTCAGCTCTCCATGCAGATTCCCCTCGGGAATGAACAGGTCCTTGTTGAGTGCAACTTTCCGCAGCTGGAGAAACTGATCCCGAAAGGACAACGTCGAGCAGTTATTCTCGCGGGGGCGATCTCGGAGATTTCCCAGTCAGACGAAGGGGAGTGGAAAATCAGCCTCGACCCTCGCTCCGGTTTTCTGTGGACCCACCTGAAGACGTACAGATTTCTTGGGTTTGAATTCAACCCGTTTCGCACAGAACAGGCAGTCGAAAATGAGTTGAAAGAGCAGGCCCGCGCTGTGGGAGTTCCCGAATGAACAGCTTCATCCAAAACAGGTTCATCCAGGTCAGATGGTCTGCGTGGATTGGAGCCATTCTGTTGTGCCCGTTTCTGTCCGGCCTTCTGTTTCCTGCCAGCGTCCGGGCGGAGCCTCGTTCGATTCAGGAGTTTCTGTCATTCGAGGACAAATGGCAGACATTTGTCGTGACCGGTTATGTCTGGCATCTGGAAGGTCGATTGATCGGAATCAATGATGGAACGTTGATGTTCACGAATTGCTCGCTCCCATTTCGGATTTCAAAAGAGCAGGCGAATAACCGTGGGGCGACGGGAGTCGTCGAGGTCACAGGGCGAATCGTTGAAGAACCGAAGGGGCTGGCGTTCAAGGTGGAAAAGCTGGTTTCCGCCCCACGCGACATCGACCGGATCAAACTCAAGCGGCTTTCGATCGACTCTCAGAAACCTGAGCAGTGGTATGAACTCGCCGACTGGACGAAGAAGCGGGGTGAGTTTTACCACGACAAGGAACTGCATGCTGCTGCACATGAATTGAATCGACAGGGAATTCTGGCGGAAATGCGGCAGATTGACCCGACAAACGAAGAAGCCTTCCAGCGGCTCTTGCAGAAGGGACGCGACAGGCAGGTCGGGACCGATCTGATTCAGCAACTCCAGCACGATGCGCTCCGTGCACGATGGAGAACATTAAAAGAAGCCCCTGCTTCCGAGGCTCCCCTCAAGGAGTTTCATGCCCGGCTTCTGAATGATCTTCATGGCGCTGGGACCGTATTGAAGTCGTTCCCCAATGAACTCGATCAGAATTATCAGAGCAATCCGGGGCAGACGTTTGCCGCTGCCAATCAGGAGACACGTGAAACACTGGCGAGGCTGTTCGCAATCGATGTCCTGCTGATCCAGATTCAGGGGAAGGCCCGGCCGGATGGAAGTAATGGATATGAGATCGCGGCCCTGATCCGGTCGTCTGTTCCAGAACGAAAGGACCTTGCCGAAGAATATGAGAATCGGGCGGAGCGCTGGCACCTGCAACGTCTGGGGACCTTTACCCGTACTCAGCTGGATGAGTTCACCGGCAGACTGGAGCGGCAGGGGAAAAAGGTGCAGGCTCACGATGCCCGGAAGATGTGGTTGATTGCTCGGGAAGAATTCTATCGACAGGATGGGGCTCGCGGGTTGGCGGATCTGGCCCAACTCTGGATCGATCTGCTACGGGATGAGCATGAAGCCGCGCAGCTCTACATGGCGGCATGGAAAGAAAATCCCAACTACACCCCCGCAGTGGAGTGGCTCGTCAGGCATGGGGACACGCTGCACAACGGGAGCTGGCTCACTGCGGAAGCGATGGCGCAGCTTCCGGTCAGCCGGCGTGAACGGGCAATCCGTGAAGGACGTGTTGAGGTGGGGATGACATCGCGGGAGTTACAGGCGGCCCTTGGAGCCGGACCAACGACCATGACGCGCGTTGCCAGTCGCCAGCTCGTCACCGAATGGTGGACTTACGAGCAGGCGGGAATCTGTGTTGAGCTAAGGAGATCGACGCTCGACCGTGACGCTGTTGTTGTCAAAGTCGATACGATCACGAAATCGACATCCCGCTGAGAGAGATTACGCATCCATCGCGATCTGGATGACATCCCCGGAGAACATTTCAAAGCTCTTCCAGTCTGCCGGGGTGATATGACCATCATGGAGTGACGATGCGACCATGGCCCCATCGACGCGATCGAGGGAGAGCTTGTGCAGATCGGCCAGTGAGCGGACTCCTCCGCCGGTCCAGACTACCAGATCGGGCCACCGGTTCTTGATGCTGTGACACAGCTGTCCAGTGGGAACGCCGCGATGCATTCCGACATGCGAGAGATCAAGCACGATTAGCTGCCGGATTCCCTTCTCGATGGCCTGAGACACAATGTCGATGGGCGATTTCCCAGCCCCTTCGGGACCCAGCGGTTCCCCATCATAAAGATCGAGGCTGAAGGTGAGATGTTCGGGGCCGAGTTCACTGACCAATGCATCCAGCAGCTTCAGACTTGGAAGTGTTTCCAGTCCGATCACGATCCGGCGGACCCCGAGATCAATCAGTTTTCGAGCCTCTGCAATGGACCGTGTCCCGGCATCGACAGCCAGATCGGGGCCGCATTGTGTCAGTTTTTCCAACAGCGGGTATTGGGGAGTGTTATGTTCAATGCCGTCCAAATCGGCCACATAGATCCAGTGAGGCCGAAAGTTGCGATTGAGGGCCCGGCATGTATTCAGCGGGTCGTAGGACGGGATCAGAACACTTGAGTTAGGAAGATACTTCTGACGTTGCCCGGCATGACCACGAATGACCATACCTTTCCGAATATCGATCACGGGAATCAGTTCCATCGCATCCTCCAGGATCGTCGGGGAACGTCGCTTCGGAGTCCTCTCAAGGCGTAGAAGTCACAGCTCGCTCCTGCGCATGTTCATGTAGAGCGTTCCAGCGCACAGTCTCCCGATTGTAGGCGACTTCAAATGAGAGTGTCTCGATATTTTTGGCTGGAAGGAGCGAACTTTTGGAAAATGCGTCTTTTCCCGGATCAATTGTTCAGGCTGCGTTGCGATAGGTGGACGTTCTCTGCGGGGGGAGAAGCCCCAGTCTCGCGATTGTGTCCGCCCGTTCCTGAAGGGAGTCCATTTTCTTTTGCAACTCGCGGGCGTAGTGGTCCAGCTGGTCTTTGGGGAGATTCGCCGGAACGGACATTGGCTCACCGCCGATGATATAGGCCGTCGAAAAGGGAAGCGGAATCATCAGGTCCGTCCATTTTCCACGGGGGCGCCAGGCCCGGCTGCAGGAGCAGGCAACCGGGACAATCGGGCGACCCGTCTGGGACGCAAGGAAGATGATGCCCGGTTTGACCTTGCGACGCGGCCCACGGGGACCGTCGGTTGTCACAACGATATGATGGGTCTCCGCAGCGGAGACCAGTTGACGTGCTGCCGTCGCTCCTCCCCGCCCCTGATGCGATCCTCGAACGGGAAGAATCCCGTTCGCCTGCATCACGGCAGCAACGTATTCTCCATCGGCGTGCCGGCTGGTCAGCGCAGCTCCGTTGAGCATCCGCCCACAAAAGAGGGCATTCAAGATCCCATCATGCCACAGGCAGTAAACGTAGCGGTGTTCTCCGGAGTCCGTGTATGGGGAGGTCAAAGGGGCTCCCTCGATCGCCTTGATGCGACAGGTGGAATACAAGGCACGGAAGCACCAGGTCATCAGCCGGGCTCCCAGTCGAATGATCGTTCGATTGCGGAGTCTCACGAGTGATCGGTCACAGTCTTGGGTTCATCAGGGAACAATTCGTTTGGTCATCCTGATCGGTTATTTCCCTCGTTCTGATATGGGGATGAGGGAAGGGGACCGGCCAGGAACCGGGGAAGAGTATGTCGTTTCCCGAAGTTGCAGCAAGATGGGTTTTGGCACAGGAATGTTTGCTTGGAAGCGTCGACGATGCGGGGCCTGGCCGATGGACTCCGGCGCAAAGAAAACGGCCGAAATGAGTGGACTCATTCCGGCCGAATCAAAAATGAACGTCTTATGTCCGTCAGGCTCATATCAGCCTGAGAGCAGATCCTGCGAAGGCCTCTAGACGCTGTCATGCGAGACTGGCGAAGACGGGCAGTTTACGATGACAGGTTCAAAGCCTCACTGGTGCAGTCGTCTCAGGAGATGGTGCCCCCGTAGACCGCAGCTGGACCGAGCAGTTCTTCAATGCGAAGCAGCTGGTTGTACTTGCAGATCCGGTCAGTACGGCTGGCGGAACCAGTCTTGATCTGTCCCGTTCCGAGAGCCACTGCCAGGTCGGCGATGGTCGTGTCTTCGGTTTCACCGGAGCGATGGCTCATCACGGCGGTGTAACCGTTCTTGTAAGCGAGATCGACGGCCTGAATCGTTTCGGTGAGCGAGCCGATCTGGTTGACCTTCACCAGAATGCTGTTGGCAACACCCTTTTCGATCCCTTCAGCCAGTCGCTTGCTGTTGGTCACAAAGAGGTCGTCACCCACGATCTGGATGCGGCTCCCAACGCGATCGGTGAAGAGCTTCCAGCCTTCCCAGTCGTCTTCAGAGAAGCCGTCTTCAATCGAGCAGATCGGATATTTGTTGCACCAACCTTCGAGAAGGTCTGCCATGCCGGCAGCATCGAAGGTTTTTCCTTCGACGGTGTAGATCTTCGTCTTCGGGTCGTAGAGCTCGGTGGCGGCACAATCCAGAGCAATCTTGACCTGCTCTCCTGCCTTGTAACCAGCTTTCTCGATAGCCTCAAGAATGACCTGAATCGCTTCTTCGCTGTTCTTCAGATCGGGAGCGAATCCCCCTTCATCGCCGACGGCAGTGCTCATTCCCTTGTCGTGGAGCACCTTCTTCAGGCTGTGGAAAATCTCAGCGCCGCAGCGGAGTGCATCGGAAAAGGTCTCAAATCCGAGCGGCATGACCATAAATTCCTGCAGGTCGATGCCGTTATTGGCGTGTGCTCCCCCGTTGATGATGTTCATCATGGGAGCGGGGAGTCGGCAGGCTCCAACGCCGCCAAGGTAGCGGAACAGCGGTAGCCCGGTCGAAGCGGCTGCTGCACGGGCGACTGCCAGTGAGGTGGCCAGAATCGCATTGGCCCCCAGCCGGGACTTGTTGGGGGTTCCGTCTGCTTCCAGCAGGGCGGCGTCAATTCCGGCCTGATCAAAAGCGTCCATCCCGCAGAGGAGTGCGTCGATTTCATCGTTGACATTGGCAACGGCTTTCAGCACGCTCTTGCCCAGGTAAACACTCTTGTCTCCGTCGCGGAGCTCACACGCTTCGTGGGCGCCGGTGCTGGCTCCACTGGGGACAGCCGCACGTCCAACCGCACCACTCTCCAGTTCGACATCCACCTCCACCGTCGGGTTGCCGCGGCTGTCAAGAATCTGACGGCCGTGAACGGCCAAAATTGTATCGCTCATCAATTGGTCCTTTTTTAGTGATGGTTTGCGGCAAGGTATATCAGACCCGCGGCGCCTCTTCCATTGCACCGGACGCGGCATCGATCTTCTTCAATGCGTCACGCTGGCTTCCGGGAAAGTTGGCTTCAGGATGTTGCTCCAGATTCGCCATTTTGACTAACCCGAAGCAATGGATCAATTCGTACGACAGGAGCAGGTGTTACACGTCAATTGTTCGTTTTCTTTGCACCTGACTGCCGATTTACGTGGAGAAGTCTCTTTCTGTACTGAGATTGAGGCGTCCTGAGTGACAGTGGTCGCTTGTTCATTACGTGAATAAGGGCTGCCGACAGCAAGAGTCGGACGAGGAATGCGCATGAACCGTCGGTTGCAATGGTTACGGATCAGTCTGGTTCTGGTGGGGATGTGCAGTGCATCTTCTGCCCAGGCTCAGCTCTTTTTTGATGCTCAGGCTGTCTTTCTGGACCGTAACAGCGACTCGTCGGCTCCGTTCATTTCCGGGACGAACTCTCTCTCTACCGGGGGAGGCTATGGTTGGGAACCCGGCTACCGACTCGGGCTGGGGTGGATCGGGGAGTCGATGCAGATCGATGCGGGATTTACCCAGATCTCTCCATGGGAGTCGAGTCGTCTGGCAGGCTATGGTTCTGGACTCGGACTGAATTCCGGAGCGGGAGCGACTAACTCCCTGAGTTTCCCCGGATTTGTCACCGAAGCTGCAAATTCAACGTTCGGGGGGAATCCCAACAACGCATTTCTTGCCCCGGGGGCTGTTGCAGCTGTGTCGACGGAGTCCAACTACAAGGATTGGGAACTCAACATCGGCACGAGTCAGTACAAGCGCCCTTGGCGCGTGGCTGTTGGATATCGCGGGGTCACGCTCGATGAAAAGAATCTTTCAACTCTGTTTGGCGAGTATCAGACTTCCGGAGCGGGGAACGAAGCCCTGTCTGATTTCAATCTGACCAGTGCGGGAGCGGAGTGGATTGGGGGGACAGGAACCGGTTTTGACATGACCACCCCACCAACCTTCCTGACTTATTCTGTCTTTTCCAAGGCCCAGAACGAACTCAACGGAGCACAGGCTCTCTTTGCCTATCGCTTTTACGATGGCTCCTGGTTCATGCTGGAGGGGACTGGTAAGGCCGGGGTCTATTACAATTCGATTCACGGACAGGTTCAGGAGACACTGGCCGGTTCTGGCAACAATGACTCAGTCTATCGCCGCACACTGAAAGGAAAGGATGAGGGGGCCGCTTTCGTCGGGAATCTGGGGCTGCGTGCCATCGTCGGTATCACGGACTACATCGACCTGGTTCTCGGTTATGAGGTCCTGTTCCTGAGCGGAGTGGCACTGGGACCTGATCAGCTCAACGGGATTTCTCAGGATTCCACCAACACGACGATCTACCGGGTGCAGCACGACCGCTCGCTAATTGCCAACGGGGGAAACATCGGTCTTCGAATTTATTGGTGACCGAAACGTTCCGACTCATCAGTACCGACCACTTACATTCCAGCGTGCAAATCCGGGTTCATGATTTGGCCCGGAAATCTCTGAGGCGTTCTTGCCTCTTTTTGTTTTTGACTATATAAACACGGTCAAGTCGTGTATTTATGTGGCCTCGTAGCGACTGCTGTCCGAAGGACAGGTTTGTGCGGATTCAAAGAGGGAAGTACGGAATGCAAACGATCTTATGGACAAAATTACAGCAACAACTCGGTGTCGTCACAGTTCTGGCGGTCACAGCGGCTCTGGTGTTCTGTCTTCCCGGCTCAGCGAACGCACAGAGTCGAAAGCCGAACATCGTCTATTTCCTTGCAGACGATCTTGGGAGGGATGATGTCGGCTGGAGGGGGAGTTCCATCAAGACTCCCAATCTCGACAAACTGGCCAACAATGGAGCGCAGCTCAATCAGTTCTACGTTCAGCCGGTCTGCACTCCGACGCGGGCTGCATTCCTGACGGGTCGGTATCCCATCCGCTATGGACTGCAGGTGGGGGTGATTCGTCCATGGGCGAATTATGGGCTGAGTCTGGAGGAATATCTGCTTCCGCAGGCCCTGAAAGATGCCGGCTACGAAACTGCGATTGTCGGAAAGTGGCACCTGGGGCATATCAGCCGGGAATACCTTCCCACCAGTCGTGGCTTTGACCACCAATATGGTCATTACAACGGGGCGCTCGACTACAACACCCACGAACGCAATGGGGGATTCGACTGGCACAAGAACGACAAGGCAAATCACGATGAAGGATACAGCACAACCCTGATCGGAAATGAGGCTGTCCGGATCGTGAAGGAGCGAAACCGCGAAAAGCCGCTGTTCCTTTATGTTCCGTTCAACGCAGTGCATTCCCCGTTTCAGGCCCCTCAGGAGGTCGTTGATCAGTATTCCGAGTTCAAGGGAAACCGTCAGAAGTATGCAGCAATGCTTCAGCTTCTTGATGAATCCGTTGGGAAGGTCATTGCGGCCCTTGAAGAGCAGGGGGAGCTGGAGAACACGTTGATCCTGTTCTCCAGCGATAACGGGGGACCGAATCCCGGACAACTCACGAACAATGGCGAACTTCGTGCAGGAAAGGGGACCGTTTATGAAGGGGGCGTGCGTGTTGTCGCCTTCGCATCATGGCCCGGAAAGATCCCCGCAGGGACTGTTGTGAATGAGCCCATTCATATTGTCGACCTGTTCCCGACACTGGTGAAGCTGGCAGGCGGCTCAACAGAAAAGTCCAAGCCACTGGATGGGGTTGATGTCTGGGATGTCATCTCTAAAGGGGCCAAGTCTCCGCGGACAGAGATCGTCCACAACATCACTCCTGCGGCCGGGGCCATTCGAGTGGGGGATTACAAATTGATCAGGAAGGCAGACAACAATGGCCAGCGGCGCAGGAATGCCAACCGACAGGAGGGCGGAGGAAGCTGGGAGTTGTATCACATTGGGAATGACATCAGCGAGAAAAATAACCTGGTGGACGCGGAGCCGGAAAAGCTAAAGGAACTGATTGCCCGCTATGAAGAGATTGCTGCCCAGGCGGTCAAACCGTTGGTCAGTGCCTCAGAAAAACCGGCGGACTGGAAGGCCCCCGCTGTCTACGGAGAATGAGACCGTTCCATCCGTAATTCCGTCGCGTCCCACTGATCCCGGTCAGTGGGACGTTTTTATTTGGGGAGTTCCTTGAGCAAGTCGTTCAGACGATATTCCACGTAAGGGCGTTCCGCAGCGGGACGTTTGTGGTCCGCATTGGCGACGTAGAAAATGCCATCTTCCGGGATAAACAGAACATTGTGGAGGTTGGACTTCATCGCCACGGGGCGGCACATCAGCCATTGGGCCACATCGGTATCAATGCTCCCGTACTTCTCCTGAACACGGCCTCGCAATGCCTGCAATCGGTCTCCTGCGGAGAGGATCACCGCATCGGGAATGCCCGGACCAAGGCGAGGGTGTTCATCGCCCGGATGAACGAATTCAATGGACTCAGGGGTTGCAGCGACTCCCACGGCCCTTCGAGACTTTCCTTCTGCAAAGACATAGTAGTATTCACAGGTCCGTGGACTTCGGGTCCATAAAGCCATGACCTCATCCAGCGTGGAGCACTCTTCCAACGCCCGACGCATGAGCGTTGCCATCGGAACGCCGTCCCAGTTTCCTTCCCCACGCCCCCCCATCTCTCCCAGCGAAATCGTCTGGGCATTCATTCCGCTGACGCTGCCAATGAACGCTGCGTATCCAATATTCGCAAAGGGGATCTTTCCTTTGGGGGCAATAATGAACGTTGTGGCACAGTCCTGGAGCCCGATCAGGGTCATATAGTCGAGAACGCGACCGTGGTAGAGCTTGCCCCCTTGTGTTGCATTCCCGAACACAGCGAAGCCTGAGCAGTGAAACAGCTCCGGGAAGACATTGAGTTCTTCAACAAACTGCGGGTCCAGACCGAGTGCCGAAGCCATGGCCCGGGTTTCCCGTCGATGATCCTCTGGAATGTGTGGAAGCAGTCGAACAGCAGCATCACGCAGGTCTTCGCGGAACCATCTTCCGCTTCGAACCATCTGCAGTGTTCCAAAAACGTTTAATACGGAATCGAGACAGCGGAAGGACTCTTCCCGAAGTAGTTCGGCGTGAGCAGTGCCGATCTCTTCGGGAGTTCCGCTCAGCAGAACGAGTCGTTGTCCGTCGACCCAGCGCAGTTCTCCGTTAGGAACCGATTTCGGGATCTGCGGGGGATTGACGAGATTCGCAGAGGGGAGAATCAGCTCCATCCCACGGCGACATCCGCGGGCAAACTGAGTTTCCAGCTCCGCTCGGGAAATTTTTTTGACGGTCATCCCGCCAAAATCATCGGCTGGTCGAAGTGGTTGCTGGGGGCCATAAGTCAGTTCCGCTCGCACCTCACCCGCCTGAATGGAGAGAGAGTTTTGTGAAGGGGACAGTTTCAGTGTCGTTTTGCTCCCCGCCCGGTAAGCATCGGACTCTGCATCGTATTTCAGCTTCGACAGTGAGACGGCAAGACCGACGAGTGCAGCTGCATTCTTCGGTGTGATGAGCGGAACATAATTCGCTAGCTGGGTTCCCGGTCCCCCGATCAGTTTCCAGAATTGATCCGGATCAAGAGTTTCCGGTCCATCGATCGTCCCTTCCCCGAGATAAACGGTGTTGTGCTTCGGAAGCACCACGATGAATGCACTGGGGCGTCGTCTGAGTTCAATGGCGTAGTCCTCGTGTGTGATCTCAAGGTCGAAGCCTTCGTTCCCCGCCCGGTTCATTCGAAGCTGAACAGCTTGTTCTTTTGAACTGACCGGAAAGGAAAGGTCGGCTTTAACCTCAAAGGATGTGTTCGCCCCGGCAAGAATTTCTGCCCACGGCAGAAGCACTCTCTGAAGTTCGCCCTGCGGCTTCTGGGCATGGACAGTTGTCGCCGTCAGGAGAAGGACCGCCACGCAGAAGCAACGCAGAAATCGGGTGGGACGAAGTTTCATCATGGCGACCTGACTTGAGAAGAGAGCAGCTTCGGAACCATCGGACAGCGTTGTTGATTCTCCCGGTTCGATCTGAACCAGACAAGAGCGAATTCAATGGTCAACGGGCAGTGCTGGTCTGCTGGCCAATGGACGATTCCATTGCTCCCGTGAGAATCTGCTGTGACATCCGGTCCAGAATGACTGGTAAAACCACGAGTCCGGTGAAATGATCCGCCAGTAACAGGATATGATTCGACTCCGGAAGTCGGGCGGCTTTGGCGAACGACTTGGCATTTGCCAGCGGAACGACCTGATCGTAGACCCCTGAATACAGCCAGGTCCTTTCCGGATTGAGTCGATGGGCGAGACGGTTCGGCTCGACCTCATAGGCCATCTTTCTCAGTTCTTCGTCGGAGACTCCGAACTCGACGGCCTTCTTGCGAAAGGCAGCTGCGTCGCGTGTCCCGTTTTTCAGAACCTCATAGACATCGCCACCGGAGAGCAGCAGGAAGACGTTGTCAAAGGCCTGATCCATCCCAGCGACCAGCGACGCAACAAATCCTCCCAGACTGGTTCCCTGAAGCGAGACCTGACCATCCTTCACAAAGGGGAGGGCAATGATCGCATCGTGTGCCCGGCGAACGTCGGTGGTCCCCTGAAGAAAGGTAGAAGAAATGACCATGTTCTCCAGTTTGTCCTTCGATCGTCGCAGACCGTAACCGGGCATCTGAACCATAAATGCGTGAACGCCGCGCTGCCGAAAACCGCGTGCGATCATTCGTCCGATGGGCATTCTTCGACCTGATTCATGGAGCACGACGACCGCCGGGGCAGTGACCACGTTTCGATTCTCATCGGTCACGAGATAGGCTTCCATGACCACGCGCGAAGAGGGCGCATCTCCCTGAGCCAGTGGAGAAGGGAACAGGAAAAGTGCATCTTCCTGATCAGGAGT
The DNA here is from genome assembly GCA_938015865.1 of uncultured Planctomicrobium sp. Classification (GTDB taxonomy): domain Bacteria; phylum Planctomycetota; class Planctomycetia; order Planctomycetales; family Planctomycetaceae; genus Planctomicrobium. Next base: position 21,351 of record CALLWY010000127.1, on the reverse strand, counting down.
GGCCGGGGCGACTGCGGTCACTTCAAACGAACCGGCTGGCCATGTCATCGCTTGCAGGCAGGCCCGGGCGTCCTCGTTCGGTTCTTCACCGACCACAAACGTATCGCTGGCGCTCCATTTCTGGCCAATGATCTCAGAGAGGCCCTGTGCGGAAACGCTTCCGGAGATCAGGAGAAATGCAGTCAGAATCAGCCCCAGCGACGGAATGGCCATTGTGGTCCGCATTGACTGACGTTCCTTGCTTCGTGGGGAATCGGGGGCGCGATGGTGCGTCTCTCATCAACAAATAGACCTACCTCCCACGGCGAGGTCAAGTTTCGTCTGATCAGGGGAAAATGCAGCCCGTGCGATCAGTTAAAATTTCGAGCCAGGTGAATCACGCATCCACGGTTGGAATCGCGACACCCCGATGGGGCAAGAATAGGATGATTCGAACGTCAGATTTGGCGCAGCGAATCTTTCTTTGGCGGACATTCGGAGGCCTGAAAACGAAAAACCGCGAGGTCGCTGATGGCCTCGCGGTTCAGATGGGCCGGATCAATATTCCCGACGTTGACGGGAAGAGGGAATGTTCATCGCCTTGCGGTATTTGGTGACTGTTCTTCGAGCGAGATTGTAACCGCTTTCTGCCAGTGCAGTGACAAGAGCGTCGTCGCTGAGCGGGTCGGACTTGTCTTCCTTGTCAACGATTTCCTTGAGCTTGAGGCGAATATTTTCCCATGCCACCTCTTCACCATCGGCGGTCTTGGTTCCCCCTCCAAAGAAGCGTTTGAGCGGGAAAATTCCGCGAGGCGTTGCAATGTATTTATCGTCGACAGCTCGGGAGACCGTTGTCACGTGGACGCCAACCACATCGGCGATGTCCTGCATTTTCAACGGTTTGATGTATTCCGGCCCAAAGTCCAGGAATTCGGTCTGTTGGTCGACGATCGCCTGCGCCACTTTTTTCAGTGTGTTGTATCGCTGCTCGATGGAGTCGATCAGCCACTTGGCCGATTCAATCTTGCGCTTGATGAATTCCTTGGTGGCCTGATCCGGGTTCCCCTCAAGCATCCGAACGTAGCGCCGGTTGATTCGCAGCTGCGGGACATACTCGTCGATGAGTTCGACCTTGTATTCACCCTCTTCGTTCTTGTCGACGCGCAGGTCGGGGGTGATTGTCTGGACGGGGGCGGAATCGAAGATTCGGCCCGGATAGGGTTCCAGCGTCCGCATCTGCTCGATGGCGGCCTTGATGGCGTCGAGCGAATATCCCGACTTGCGCTCGATCAGTGGCAAACGGTTCTGAAGAACATCATCCAGATGATTTGAGATCAGCACCGTCATGATTTCCCCGAGCGGGGTTTCCGGTGTGATCTGCAGAAGCAGGCACTCTTTGAGATCCCGCGCACCAACTCCCGGAGGATCGAGTCGCTGGATCAGCTTGAGGGCCTGTTCTGCTTCTTCATAGGAGATATTTGATCCAAACACCTGCACCAGTTCTGCGAGCGAACTCTGCAACCGGCCGTTGGAATCGAGGTTGTGAATCAGGTATTCGCCAAATTCACGAAGATGTTCGGGGGCATCACAATGGAATTGCTCCAGCAGGTGATCATGGAGTGTTTCCGGACGATTCTCGCAGTTCGCCATCACATCGTTCTGGCGATCACCTTCTTCTTCGATGCGATTGCTGGAGGGGCGTGATCCGGAAGTGTAATTGTCTTCCGGCCACTCTTTGGAGATTTCCATCAGCCGTTCGAAGTCGGATGCGTTGTTGTCATCCGATGTGATTTCCCGACGATCAATATCGAGGCGCGGGTCGTCGATCTCAGCGGGAGCAGGATCGATTTTGTATTCTTCACTCCGGTTTTGAACCTGTTCCAGGACGACATTTTCGGCAAGTTCCTGATCGATGCGCTCCTGCAGCGCCATGAGCGGCAATTGCAGAATCTCCATCGACTGAATCATGCGAGGGGCCAGCTTCATTTGCTGGCTCATTCGCATTTGTTGGGAGACATTCAGATGCATTGTGGCTCAAATCCGGAGGAAAACTGTGAAATCTGCCTGGTTGTTTGTCGTCCAAATGGTTCTGTGCTGGACCGTCTGGTTGTGAGGGAATGGTTCTCTTTTGCTGCGACCGACACTCGTGTGCGTCCCCTCTGGAAAACACAATTGTTTGGGTGACTCTCAGTGGTAATCCACCCTGTCGTGGAGGTTCTGAAGAGTCAGGATCCGGACCGGTCAAGGTTCCATCGGTTCGTTCTTGTTTTGTTCTATCTCTGGAAAATCAAAGGACAACAATTCTTTTTGAAAATCATCCTGTTGCGAGAAACCAATGGCCTCTGCTGCGGGAAATCAGCTGGAAACTAAAACCCCTGACGCCCACGCATGGCATCGGCAAGCATCTCCTTGTTTGCAAATTCTAACACACTTCCCGTGGCGATCCCCCGAGCAAGCCGAGTGATTGTCACCGGTTCCCCTTCCAGAAGGTTGGAAATGAACAAAGCTGTTCCATCCCCTTCCAACGTTGGATTCGTCGCCATGATTAGTTCCCGCACTTGGTCGTGTTTGACCCGTTGGATCAGTGGTCCAATCGTTAAATCATCAGGGCCGATTCCTTCCAGTGGGGCAATTCGACCCCCAAGGACGTGATAGGTTCCCTGAAACGCAGACGCTGCTTCCAGTGCCGTAACATCTCTGGGTTGCTCCACGACACATACCAGCGCGCGATCCCGTCGGGGATCTCGACAAATGGAACAGAGTTCCTGCTCTGTGAGGTTAAAGCAGATTCGGCAACGACGGATCGATTTTTTGACGTCGCGAATGGCATCTGCCAGAGCCATCGCTTCGGATTCCCGGCAGCTGAGAATATGGTTCGCCAGCCGTTCGGCCGACTTCCTGCCGATCCCGGGGAGCGCGGCGAATTGGTCCACCAGTCGTCCTACTGTTGGGCCAAACGGGTGTGCTTCTGATGAAAATCCGCGTGCAGCCATGCGTGCAGGACCATCCTTTTCAAAGACAAGATGAACTCGATTTGTCGGGGGCCGATCCTTGGCGCCCGAGGCAAAGCCTTTTCCTCATACGGCAATAATTGCCGGCCCAACGGGGATTACTCGGAATCGTCGTCGAATTCTGGTTCTGCCATGTCCCCTTCCTCCTCGGAAACGGGGCTCTCCACAATCTCGACGAACAGTGGACGGACTTCCTCGACTTTCCCTCCGAAGATTTCAACGGCAACCTGAACGAAGGGGTCTCCATCCACGACAGAAGTCTTGCGTCGCTCGATCTGTTGTCGCCTCGGGGCCACTGCAGGCGCAGGAGTCGACGCGACCGGAGCGGATTCGTCCACTCCAATTCGGCAGTCGAGTGTCTCCCCGCAAACCTGTCGGAGGGCTTCCACCAACCGTTTACAGGAATCCGGGCGTTCACAAAAACTTCTGCTGAAAGCATAACTCTTGGGGAACAGAATTTCCAGACGATTTGGTCCAGAAATTGCTATCTTCGATGCGTACTTCAGTTGATGTTGATGTCGCTCCGGCAAAAGTTGAATGGCTTCTCCCCAGATTGAGTTCAGCGTTTCGTTTGTAAGTTGTTTCTGGGTTGATTCTTGCGGAGTATCGTTCTGATGGGCTTCCGTCTCGCTTGGGAGAGACGATTCCAAAACCGCCGTCTCGACCTCAGAGGGGGACGCAGTGGAGGGGGCGGGCGAATCGGGCGGAGAAGCAACTGGAGGCAGGGAGGGGGGCGTCAGTTCAACGTTTTTTTTTACTGTCGCGGAGAGATTTCCTCCGGAGGAGGGAGCAGCTGCGACGGGAGCTGCGGCTGGCAATGCCACTCCCCCCCGTTGAATCAGCGCGGCGATCTGCTCCAGTTGTTCGAGGGTGGCCATGCGGACAAGGGCCAATTCAAACAGAGCGCGTGCATAAGTTGCCCGCTGCATCTTGGATTTGGCCTCTGCTAGAATTTGCATGGCCGCAGAGATGGTCAGCAGTCCCCAGCGTTTGGCCTGATCCTGAACCTGAGGACGGCTGTTTTCTGAAACGGCTGAAAGAGCGACTTCACCCGCGCCTGCAGCGGTGACAAGCAGGTCGCGCAGGTATCCCATCAGCTGATCGCTCAGGCTTCCGACCTGCACCCCTTCAGAAAGAGACGACTCAATCTGTTGCAGCGCAGCGGCGGGCTGGTTCGAGATGAGGGCCTCGACCAGTTGAATGAGACGATCATCACTGGCGGTTCCCAGAAGCCGATGCACATCGGCGGACGTAATTCGTTCACCCCCAAAGGCCAACAGCTGGTCAAACAGGGACTGGCTGTCCCGCATCGACCCCGCAGCCCGGCGAGCCACAAGTTCTATGGCATCATCGTCGACCTGTTTCCCCTCTGCGATGGAAATCTGTTTGAGACGCTGAGCGATGCTGGCTTGAGCGATCGTGCCGAAATCAAATCGCTGACACCGGGAGAGAATGGTGTCTGGAACCTTGTTGGGTTCGGTGGTGCAGAAAACAAACTTGACGTTCGGGGGAGGCTCTTCCAGCGTTTTCAGTAATGCATTAAAGGCCTCTTTTGTGAGCATGTGAACTTCGTCGATGATATATACCTTGTAGGGGGATCGCATCGACCGGACGCTGACATTCGCTCGCAGCTGCCGAATGTCATCAATCCCGCGGTTGGACGCCCCGTCGATTTCGAGAACGTCCACGTCGTTCCCCGCTCCGATCCCTTCGCAGATCTCACATCGATTACAAGGAATTCCATCGACCGCATTCGGGCAGTTCAACGCCTTTGCGAAAATGCGGGCGGTCGAAGTTTTTCCGACTCCGCGGGCACCGGTGAACAGATAGGCATGGGCCACGCGGCCGGTTCGGATGGCGTTCTGGATCGCCTGACCGACATGCTCCTGCCCCACCACTTCATCAAACGACTGCGGTCGGCAGCGCCGGGCCAGAACGGTGTATTGTTGGGAGGAATCGTTCATTTGAAGTCCATGGCCATCGATGAATTCGTGAGTCGAGCGGTCAGGCATCCTGCTGCGGAGTCCCGGATCTGCCTCAGATCGTCGCTGTCACTGGTTCATCTGTGCCAACAGCCGGTGACGATTGAGTTCACAGGCTCTTCGGTTACAGAAGACAATTTGTGATTTTATTATCACAACCATGTCATACCATTTCCGTTGCCCGGGTGCATCAACGGTCAAAATTTGCTGACCGCCGGCGGCTCTCCACTTCTTCGAGGTTCTGCTATACTTCGGAACTTTTCCACTTCGACCCCAAAAGAGCAGCAGTATGTTTGAGTCGATTACTCGCAATCTGACGGATGCGATTGGAAGCATCGCCCGGGGAAAACTGACCGAATCGAATATTCGGGAAGGGATGACGAAGGTACGTCAGGCGCTGCTGGAGGCGGATGTCAATTACGATGTCGCCAAAGCGTTTACGCAAAGTGTGACAGAGCAGGCGGTTGGGGAGCGAGTTCTGAAGTCGCTCCGCCCGGCGGAGCAAATTGTCGGCATCGTCTATCAGGAACTGGTCCGGCTGATGGGGCCGGTCGACCACTCGCTGGCGGTTCGCCGTGGGGAGTTGACCGTCATCATGATGTGTGGTCTGCAGGGGGCGGGGAAGACAACCACCTGCGGAAAACTGGCAAAAATGCTGAAGGACCAGGGGATCAAGCCCATGCTGGTCGCTGCCGACCTTCAGCGCCCCGCAGCGATTGAGCAGCTGCGCGTTCTGGGCGAGCAGATCGGCGTCCCTGTGTATTGGGAAGAGGCAGGAAGCAGTACACCCGTCAAGGTCTGCCTGAATGCGAAAAAAGAGGCCCGGGCACACGATTGTACCGTCCTGATTCTCGACACCGCCGGTCGTCTTCACGTCGACAGCTCGCTGATGAACGAGCTGATTGAAATCGATAATAAACTCGCTCCAGATCAGGCGTTACTGGTCTGCGATGCAATGACCGGACAGGATGCGGTCAACAGCGCGAAGGCGTTTAATGATGCCCTCGAGCTGGATGGGGTCATTCTGACCAAGATGGATGGGGACACCCGTGGGGGGGCTGCACTCTCCGTCAAGGCGGTCACCGGAGTGCCGATCAAATTCATCGGGACCGGGGAACAGACAGACCGGCTGGAGCCATTTCACCCGGACCGGATGGCGCAACGTATTCTCGGACAAGGGGATGTTGCGACATTGCTCGAGACCGCCCAGCGCGTTCTCGATGAAAAGGAGATGGAAGCCCAGCAGAAGAAAATGCTGGAAGGGAAGTTCGGGCTGGACGACTTCCTGAACGCCATGTCCCAGATTCAGCGAATGGGATCGATGAAGTCCCTGCTGAAACTGATCCCCGGGATGGGACAGATTTCCCAGATGATGGATGCGCTCGACGGGATGGATCCGGACAAGGATCTTGGTCGGATCCGGGCCATGATTCACTCGATGACGCTTGACGAACGCCGAAATCCTGACAGAATCGACCGTTCTCGCCGAAATCGTATCGCCAGAGGAAGTGGGACCGATCCCGCTGAAGTCCATGCCCTGCTGAAGCAATTCCAGGGGATGTCCTCGATGATGCAGCAAATGGCTGGCCTGGGAATGGGCGACCGCATGAAAAAAGTGCGGGAGTTGCAGGCTGGGATGATGAGGCCGGGGGCCGATTTTGGTCGGGAAAAGCAGAGAAGCAAGCGCGGCCCGGTCGATAAAGATCTTCTTCGCGAAAAGAAAAAGCAGCAGCGAAAGCAGGCGAAGGAGCAGCGCAAAAAGAATAAACGTAAGTAAATCGTCTTGTGCGATTTACGGCTTTCGGAATACGTTGCCGAAAGTTTGGTTCCCAGTGTCATTCGGCCTTCGAAGAGGTCTTCGGACGGCTGAACGCGATGAAAAACCGGCAAACGTATGGCCGGTTGCGTGGATTCCCAGAGGAGAAAGTTGTGGCGGTTCGCATTCGTATGAAGAGGCTCGGCCGGACCCATCGGCCGTTTTACCGTATTTGCGTCATGGATCAGCGGCGAGCTCGTGACGGAAAAGCGATTGAAGAAGTCGGCACATATGATCCGATGGTCCGCGACAAATCCAAGCGCGTTTCCCTGAAGCTCGACCGGGTTGACTACTGGATTTCTGTTGGAGCACAGCCCAGCGAGAAGGTGGCTGTCCTCATTCGCAAGTTCAAGGAAAATGACTGGGGCGAAGCCAAGGCTCCCCCTCCGATGCAGCCACAGCAGGTCAAGCCTGCCGCTCCGGCAGCGGAAGAGGCTCCCGCAGAAGAAGCTGCAGAGTAATTTCTGTCTCGGTCGGCCGTTTTTCTTTTGACCATTTCGATTTTCTTCCTGACCGGCAATGCAGTTGACAGATGGCTTTTCGGGTTGACGTCCTGACGCTGTTCCCAGCGATTTTCGACGGTTATCTCGGTCAAAGTCTGCTCAAGCGTGCCATTGATGCCGGGCTGGTCGAAATTCATCGATGGAACTTCCGCGACTGGGCGAAAGATCGCCATAAAACAGTCGACGAGCCCCCCTATGGTGGGGGGCCCGGAATGCTCCTGAAATGTGAACCGATTTTTGACTGTGTCGAAGCGGTTCAGAAGGAAGCGTTGCCACCCGGACAACTGATCATGCTGACTCCCCAGGGGAGGAAGCTGGATCAGCAGTTGATTGAACAACTCGCCACCCAGCAGCGACTATTGCTGCTTTGTGGCCGATACGAAGGATTCGATGACCGCATCGTGCAGGGGTTGGCCCCATTGGAGGTCTCGGTTGGAGACTTCATCTGCAATGGGGGGGAAGTCCCCGCGATGCTGATCATCGATGCGGTGATCAGGCTCATCCCCGGAGTCCTTGGGGATGAGACCAGTGCCAAGTATGATTCGTTTTCATCCTCGGCATTGCTGGAGTATCCCCAGTACACCCGCCCGCGGGAGTTTCGGGGGATGACGGTTCCAGAGGTCCTTCTGAGTGGGGATCACGGAGCCATTGCCGCCTGGAGAGAACAACAGAGTTTGGAACGGACCCGCCAACGGCGGGGGGACCTTATTGACGGCTCATCCGGTTTGCCGGAGAGCTGATGTCGTTGGGAAGATCGATTCGCTTCGAATCTGCGAACGATCATGACGACAGAAACTCAGGTCGATGTGCCTGTCCCGTTGGCACCTCTCGAGAACAATCTGGAAAGTAAATCATGCGACACAAATTGCTTGACGTGGCCGAACAGAGCAGCCTGCGCGAGAAGCCTCTGAATTTCGCAATCGGAGATACGGTCGATGTCCACACCCGGATTCTGGAAGGGGACAAGGAGCGTATCCAGATTTTCTCCGGAGTGGTGATCGCCCGTCGCGGAAGTGGCATGGCAGAAATGTTCACGGTTCGCCGTATCGTTGCTGGCGAAGGGGTTGAGCGAACATTCCCGGTCAACTCTCCCAAGATTGCGGATGTGGTTGTGAAACGTCACGCCCATGTCCGCCGCGCCAAGCTGTTCTACCTGCGCGATCGCGTTGGAAAGGCAACCCGCCTGACCGAACGTCGCGCCCGGGGTGGCGAAGCCGAAACCTCTTCGTGAGCTTGCTTCACGTGGTCGTCTGAGACTGATTTCAGGTGCTGGGCGGAGACCTCAATTCCTGCCCAGCACCGTTATTTTGTTTGCGCCTGGTCCTTTGTTGATCCTTCCCCAGAGAGAACAACAGGATGCGTATCGGGTGGCTGCGTCGACTGTTTGGAGATCGGGGAGAACGGGCTGCTGCGCGCTATTTGCGGTCACAGGGCTATCGAATCCTCGCGCGGCAGGTGCGGAATGCGCTTGGGGAAATTGATTTGATCGCCATGGATGGTGATGTCATTGTCTTCGTCGAGGTGAAGACACGATCGTCACTGGTTGCCGGACACCCCGTGGAGGCGGTCGATCATCGCAAGCAGAAGCAATTGACCCGCGCAGCTTTGTCATGGCTCAAACACCATAGATTGCTTGACCGGCGCGGGCGGTTTGATGTTGTCGCGATCCTTTGGCAGCAGGGGAGCGATCCGCAAATTCAGCATTACCGGAATGCATTCGAAGCGTCGGCTGAATTCGGGGGAATGTATTCGTAATCCATTGCTTTATCAGAGATTCGGCCTCAAAAGTAATTTGAAATTCATCTGGTTGAGGGCTCCGCAGTGTCACTCCTGAGGAACAGAAGGGGATTACACCGGTTTTCTCTTCAAATTGACGGCCTCGCCAGTCACAATAAAGGGACCGGGAAGGACGAATTCTTCTGGAAATCGACAATCGACGCCCGAGGTGCTTGATTGGCGGCAACTGTCCTCCGGGGAAGGAATTCTTTTAACCGACGGGCGGACTTCTGCCCGCGATTAACGAAAAATAATCAGGACCGGAGTCCATCTTCGGTCAGAAAACAGTTCAACGTTTAATTCTCTGAGGGGGAAACGCCATGGCACCACTATCACCACAACAGGAAGGGATTGGGAGGGAGAATTTCTCCCGCGCCGTGGACGGAATCTCGGCATTGGACATGACCCGACGGGGGCTGATGAAAGCAGCCGCAGCCGGGACGCTCGGAGTCGGAGCGGCCTATTTCGGTTACAAGGAGCTGGAAAAGGATCGGGTCAAGGTTGCCTTTATCGGGACCGGTGATGAAGGAAACATCCTTCTGACCGAGCATCCTGAAAACTACATGGATGTTGTTGCTATCGCCGACCTGCGCCCCACCAACCGGGATCGGGCATTCATCGGGGACGGAAATGAGCATCGCGTCGGACTCATCAAGAAGCTCGGTGCTGAAAAGGCTGGAAAGATCAAACGCTTCAGCAGCCATAAAGAGCTGCTCGATCATAAAGACGAACTCGGTCTGGAAGCGGTTGTGATCGCCACGCCATTGGTCACACATGCTCCGATCGCGATTGACTGCATGAATGCCGGGCTGCATGTGCTGACCGAAAAGCTCATGGCCCGCACGATTACGCAGTGCAAGGAGATGATTCGAAAAGCCAAAGAGAAGAATCTTCTTCTGGCGGTCGGGCATCAGCGTCACTACAGCGTCCTTTATCATAACGCGAACAGTCTGGTTCAAAGCGGCCTTCTCGGCGACATCAAGTACATCCGTGCCCAGTGGCATCGAAACAACAGCTTCCCGAACGGGGATCAGTGGCTGAAATCGATTCCCAAAGCTGATGCTGCTGCCTTGAAGGATGTCAATCTGTCTGAGTTCGGGTTCCAGGACATCAACAGGTTGATCAACTGGCGTCTGTATAACGAGACCGGCGGAGGGATCATGGCGGAGCTGGGATCTCACCAGCTCGACGCCTGCAGTATCTTCCTCGGGAAGGTTCATCCCGTGGCGGTGCAGGGATATGGCGGCAAGAACTTCTACGGAATTGAAGGGGTTGGTCCCAAAGACAAGTGGAATGACGATCGCGAAGTGGATGATGCGATCTTCGTCACCTTCGAATTCCCAGGAAAACAGTACGAGAAGAATAAACGCGACATCTGTGTCGTGACCTACTCGTCGATCAGCACCAACAAGTTTGAGCCTTATGGCGAACTGGTCTATGGCAGCCGTGGGACGCTGTTCGTGAAGACCGAAAAAGAGGCGATGCTCTGGAAGGAAGAAGGGCGAGGAAGCTCCGGCGGTGGTGCAGACCAGCGTCTGTGGGTCGTATCCGGAACAGCTGCTGGGGGTGGCCCGGTGCTGGAAGCATACGAGACGACCTCCGGGGCAGCGGCAGCTTCGTCCGGAGGAACAGACTGGGCAACCAACGTCTCCCGTGGTTATCGCGAAGAGATGGAGCACTTCTGCTACGCGATTCGAAATCACGGACCGAATTACTGGCCCAATGGAGAGCCGATTCCTCCAAGCGAAGGAGGACTGCGGTGCAACGGCGTTGTAGCGATGGCCGACGCAGTCATGTCGATGGTCGCCAACCTCGCGATGGCGCATCAGAAGCGGATCGTCTTCAAGCCGGAATGGTTTGATCCCAACAGCGATGCCGTTCCCGAGAACGACCCGGACATCATCGGGTAGGCTCGAATCGATCGAACTTTAACGATGGTAATGCGAAGGGGAGACCGCCAGGTGTGGTCTCCCCTTCGTCTGTTTCAGAGCGACGGGTGTTTCCTGTCTGGCGAATTTCCCGCACCGTGCTCACCAATCAAAAAGAAAAGGACCCTGACCGGATGAAACCGAATCAGAGTCCTTTTCAGGGTGAGTAACGGGACTCGAACCCGCGACCCCCAGATCCACAATCTGGTGCTCTAACCGACTGAGCTATACCCACCATCATTGAACTGGTTTGAATTGATCCAGACGAAGCGAACCCATCTGGACCCATTCGGGATGAACAATGCTCGCACCGCTCCGAAAGTTGTCAGTTGAGTGCAAATAATTGCAGCTAAACGAGATACACTGATGGTGAAGTCGCGGAACTCCAAAAACATCAGCGCTTCCGGGGCGGGCTCACGTGTCCACTGGAAGAGTATTTGCAAAACGGCGTTCATTTTCAAGCTCGAACCGCACCTGTGTCCGAATCATTTCCAGCAGCGGTCCAGCGTGCCGTTTTTTCGGAGCGCTCAGAGAAACCAGTACACATTCTCCGCAGTTTTCGAGAGCAGCCACTGTTTGTCGTCAGGTGACAGGAAATCGAGTCGGTCGCGGATGAGGGCGAGAGAATCGGCGTACGTGTGCCCCTTTTCGACCTGAAACGGGGAATCACTCCCCCACATCAGTCGGTGTGGTCCAAAGGCGTCATACAATTGCCGGATCAGATGCTGCAGGTCGAGGTAGGGAGGGCGTTTTTCTCCCAGAGCATAGAAGGCAGAGGTTTTGACAAAGACATTCGGGAAAGCAGCCAGTCTGCAGAGATCGTCGATCTGAGCCTGCTGGATTGGACGTGCCATGCCGATTCGGGCCATGTGATCAATGACGACACGAGTGTCGGGGTGGCGTTCGACCATCTTCCTCAAGCTGGTGAGGGCGTCCGGTTCCATCAGAGGACAGATCGCCTGCCCGGTTTCTGCGGCATGTGACCACATGGCATTCATCGGATCGGAATGAAGCCACTGTTCGACTTGCCGTGGATCGATCCCATACAGACGAAATCCAGTCACCTTCTGTGCCAGAAGGGCGGTCATCTGCTGTGGGGTCTCAGGTCTGCGGTGATCAACGACAGCGACGCCGCGAAATGTTTCCGGATGGCGCTGGATCCGTTCCAGCAGGTCACTGTTGTCCTCGCCGTGGTGAATCATTTGAATCAGAACGATTCGACTCACCCCGTGTGGAGTGCAATGCTTCAGAAGCTCTTCATGAGTGAATCGATGGGGATCGATTGTGCAAGGATCAACCTGTGGAATTGGATTTGGTTCCGGGGCAATGTCGCCGTCTTTGTGGCTGGATGATTCCTGAGGATACCCGGATTGCGTCTCGTATAGATGGACATGCGCATCAATCAGGCCGGTCGTGAGATTTCCCGGAATGCTCATGTGACATCCATAAGTTGCGATTGCTTGCCGAAAATGGATCAGGCAAAGATGGCGTCATGAACGCGGCCGTGGACGTCGGTCAGGCGGAAGTCCCGACCCGCATAGTGGTAAGTCAGACGCTCATGGTCCAGCCCCAGCAGATGCAGCAATGTGGCGTGCAGGTCATGGACATGCATCTTGTTTTCGGTGGCATAGTAGCCGTAATCGTCGGTAGCGCCGTAACTGAAACCGGGTTTGACACCTCCGCCGGCCATCCACATTGTAAACCCTTCGGGGTTGTGATCCCGACCGTCATTTCCTTTCCCTTCGCAGGTCGGGGTTCTGCCAAACTCCCCTCCCCAGAGGACCAGTGTTTCGTCAAGAAGTCCTCGCTGTTTGAGATCCTTCAGAAGGCCGGCAATCGGTTTGTCAACTTCTGCTGCATTCTTGGAGTGTCCTGCGCGGAGTCCGCCATGCTGGTCCCACTGGACCTTCGTGTCGCTATGAGTGACCTGAATGAAACGGACCCCTCTTTCCGCGAATCGTCGGGCCAGGAGACACTGGCGGCCAAAGTCGGCGGTGACTTCATTGTCGATGCCATACAGCGAAAGAGTTGCTTCGGTCTCATCCGAGATGTCCTGAGCAATGGGCATTTCCGTCTGCATGCGAAAGGCAAGCTCGAAGGACTGGATGCGGGCTTCCAGAGAGGCTTCGGGACCGGAGGACTGCAGATGCTGTTCATTGATCTCCCGCAGGAAGTCAAGCTGCATCCGCTGCGTGTGGGAAGACCATTTCGGATTGTCGATGAATCGAACTTTGGCGTTTGTGGCTGGCTGGCTGGCGACGCCGAGTGGAACCCCTTGATAGCGAGCGGGCAGGAAGGCTGACCCCCAGTTCTTGACTCCGCCATGTGCCAGGGTCGGGCAAATCGTGATGAAGCCGGGGAGATTCTGGTTTTCCGTCCCTAGTCCGTACTGGATCCATGCTCCCATGCTTGGCCGGATGAAGTTGTCGCTCCCGGTGTGCAACTTCAGGAGGGCTCCCCCGTGAGCAGGATTGGTCCCATGCAGGGAGTGTAAAAAGCAGATATCGTCCACGCACTGGGCGACGTGCGGAAAGAGTTCGCTGACGTAATGGCCGCATTCGCCGTACTGCTTGAACTTCCACGGGGAGGCGAGCAGATTCCCTGTGGGGGCAAACTGGACTCGGGGCTTGTCGAACGGCAGGGGCTTGCCGTCATCCTTTTGAAGCTGAGGTTTATATTCAAAGGTGTCGACGTGTGATGGTCCCCCCTTCATGAAGAGAAAGATCACCCGCTTGGCACGTGGTGGAAAATGAAATCCTTTCTCCGCCGACGAATTCGAATTGGTTGCAGCGTGCGTCTGCGTTTCTTTGAGGAGGGCACTGAGTGCCAGAGAGCCGAACCCGACTGCGGAGTTCTGAAGCATGCATCGGCGAGAGACCGGCAGTGGTGAGGAGTGATTATTCATGCTGAAGCCTCTTCTCCTGTTCAGTTGAGGTAGAAGAACTCATTCGAAGACAGGATGCCTTGAATGACAACTGCCCAGGCGCTGAGTCGCGGGTCCGGCTCATTTCCATACTCACGAAATGATTCTTGGAACCGCGACAGGTAATTGAGGAAGCGTTCCCGTTCCGTGTGGGTTGCTGGTCGGCCATAAGCCAGCTCGTAAAGTCGATTGATGCGATGATGGTCCTCAGAATGTTCTCCGAGCAAGCGGTTCGCCGTCGCAGCAGAAATCTGGAGCATCAGAGGACTGTTCATCAGGTACAACGCCTGAGGAGCGACCGTTGATGTTTCTCGCCCGCTGGCGGGGATGTCCGCATCCGAATAGTCAAAGAGTGCGAACAGGTCATAAAGATTGTTTCGGACGACGGGGAGGTAGACGGAGCGCCGGAATGTGTCATACGTGGTGCCGTCTTTCGACGTGTGATCAAAGATCAGAGACCCCTTCTTGATATTGAGCAGGCTTCCCCCACGGGTGTTGTCGAGAAGGCCACTGACTGCCAGAAGGGAATCGCGAATCTCTTCTGCTTCGAGCCGTCGGACGTTGGATCGCCAGAAGAACTGGTTTTCCGGATCAATTGCCGCATTGGCATCGTTCTGCGTGCTTCCAAGTTGATACACATTGCTGAGCATGATCTTCTTGTGCATCGCTTTGAATGACCAGCCGGAGTCGACAAACTCGGCAGCCAGCCAGTCAAGCAGTTCCGGGTTCGAGGGGACTCCTCCCAGCTTCCCGAAGTTGTCTGTAGTGGGGACAATTCCGGTCCCGAAATGCCATCGCCAGATCCGGTTCACAGCGACACGCGGGGTCAGCGGGTGCTGCGGATCGGTGATCCACCGGGCCAGCTCAAGACGCCCGCTGGTGTTGTCCGGGATCTCAATGTTGCCATTAAACTCAAGGACAGCCGGGATTCCGCGAGTAACCGACTTTCCGAGTGTCAAATGGCTTCCTCTGACGTGAATGCGGAGGTCGGTAGGTGTCCCTTCGGTGACGCCCATACATGTCGGAAGTTCAGCGTTGTTTTCCTTGAGCGTCTTCAGTTCTTCACGCAAGGTGGCCAATGCCGCTTTCGTCTCTTCTGGATAGAGCTTCTCTGGTTCCTTCGGAACTTCTCCCGATTCGGAGTTTTTGGCAAGCTCCGCATTGGCTGCCTTGATTGTTGCGTCGATTTCGTCCTGCTTGCGTTGAATCTCTTCGTCGCGAAGCCGCCGTGCTTCCCGTTCATCAGGGGTGGCGACGATGTATTCGTGGCAGATATCGTTTGTTTTCAGTGACCGGAGGGTTGTGGTGCTTTTGAAGATCCCCGCCAGCCGATAGTAGTCGTCGATGTAAATCGGATCGAACTTGTGGTCGTGGCAACGGGCGCATCCGAGCGTCAGCCCGAGGACCGCCTGTCCCAGAGTGCTGACCTGCTCATCGATGATGTCCATTTCCTTTTTGACCAGATCCTGTTCGGCGAGAACTTTGGGACCGAGGGCAAGAAAGCCGGTTGCAATCAACAGGTCGAATGACTCTTCTCCGATCTCAGGCAGAGCGTTTGAGGAAGCGGCCCCGCTCTGTTGCGCAACGATCAGGTCTCCGGCAATCTGTTCGAGGAGAAACTGACTGTACGGCTTGTCGTTGTTGAATGACCGGATGACGTAATCGCGATAGCGCCACGCATCGACGAACGCCAGATTTTCATCCTGTCCGTTGCTGTCGGCGTATCGGACGACATTCAGCCAGTGACGCCCCCACCGTTCTCCGTACTCAGGCGAAGCCAGTAACCGGTCGACCACCTTTTCGAAGGCATCAGGGGATTCATCGGCCAGAAACGCATCGATCTCTTCCGGGGTCGGGGGGAGTCCGGTCAGGTCGTAGGTGGCACGACGAATCAGGGTTCGTTTGTCGGCAGGGGGGACCGGCTGAAGCTGATGTTCCTGATAGGCTTTGTAAATAAAAGCATCAATGGGAGTCCGGACCCATCCGTTCCCATCGCTCTCCGGGATCTCTGGTCGAACGACCGGACGGAAGGCCCAGTGGTTCCGCTCTTCTTCCAGGTTAATCGCTCCGCGACGAGGAGCGGCTGCCATTGCCTGACCCTGTTCGGGATGCGGTGCCCCGCGAGCGATCCACTCCTTGAGATCATTGATCTCCGTGTCGGAGAGTTTTCCATCGGGGGGCATTTGCAGTGCATCATCTTTATAGCTGACGGCTGCAATGAGCAGACTTTCATCAGGGGTTCCCGGATTCAGGACCGGACCAGCCGTTCCCCCCGTCATCATTCCGGAATAGGTGTCCAGACGAAGACCGGACTCCTGAGTCTCCGCCCCGTGGCATTCTGCACAGCGATTCAAAAGCAGGGGGCGAATTTTTGATTCGAAAAACTGAACTCCTTCCGGATCTGGCTCGCCATCGGCGGCATGGACTGCGACTCCCGAAAGACAAAGGAGGGAAAGGCTCCAGAGAGAGAGGAGGAACCGGACAGACTTCGGCCATGTCGACTTCGGACCTGTCGATCGACGGATGCGGGGCCGTCGTTGCGCGGGGGTCGCGTGCATGGTTTCCTCACCTGATTTTGGAGGAGAGCAATGGGGAATGCTCAATGGCGGGGCGGTTCTCTTTCCTCTTTTTTCTCGGAAAAAGGGAACACGTTTATGGACTTTTATTCTAACAACTCCGTTTCCCGGTTACAGACTTCATCAAATATAATACTTTGCAACCGTACTGTTGACGTAATGCAATGAACTTTGGCATGAGGTCGGAATGGGAACTGGAAAAAACAAGGTTGCTTACAAGGAAATATCTTATTCCCAGCTCAGGAGTTACTGCGAAATGGCCCGGCGCGGAAGCATGTCCGCAGCAGCTCGCGCTCTTGAAGTTTCGCATCCGACCGTCTGGAAACAGATTCGGGCACTGGAACAACTGTTAGGGGAAACTCTGGTCGATTCGGACGGTCGCCGCAGCGAACTGACCCTTGCCGGAAAGGTTCTTGCGGATCTGGCCTCTCCGATTATTGCGGAGTTTGAGTCTCTCCGGCAGCGGTTTCAGGAACGTCACGAAAACGCACTGAAGCAGTTGAGTGTGGCAGCGCCTCCCCGCAGCTATACGGACGACATGATGGGCGTCATTCGCGAGTTTCGTCAGACCTACCCCGATGTTCGGTTAAAGATGCGGGAGGTCTTTGAGTCTTTTGGAAACGAATTGCTGGAGCAGGGGGAGGTCGATCTCGTCATCGGAGATCGGAAGTGTTGTCGTCGCCCACAGGACCTGGATGTCGAGAAGCTCTATGAAATTGAGCCGATGATCATCATGCCTGTGGGGCATCCGCTGTCCCGAAAAAAGCGGATCGAACTGGAAGATCTGGGACGCTATCCCCTTCTGAACCATCCCGATTTCTACCCGGAAGATGAAGGAAAGGCGATTCTGAACCGCGCGGGAGCATTCAACCATCCTGAGCGGGGATTTGACCTGGTGCTGGCATCCTCCATTCGGAGTTGCGTCAAGGAAGGTTATGGGATCGGTCTGGTGGGTCAGGTCCGTAAGGATCATGAAAAAGATCCGATGCTGGTGGAGCGGTCCATCAGCCATCTTCTGCCGCCTGCGGTCTGCTACGCTTACCGCATTCGGAGGATCTCGGAGAATCCGGTCCAGCGTGCCTTCATGGATCTGGTTCGGACTCGGCTTGGGGCGGGTACTGCAGAATCCAGCCCGATATAAAAAACGACCGTGACGACATCCCGCAGGGGGCATCTGTCACGGTCGGTTGCAGACTTGATGCGTCGACGGCTCTTCGTTGGGCAACTTCAGTCGGAGAATGCCGCATCGAAGGCACGCCCACTCGGACGGAAATCGATGTTCCGGACGTAATCGGCTGCTTCCGCAGCTCCCATTTCACGATCCATTCCTGAGTCTTCCCATTCCACTGACAGCGGGGCATCGTGAGGATAGCCGATGGCATTGAGAGCCCGGATGATCTCTTCGAACCGGACTCCACCACGGCCGACACTTCGGAAGTCCCATCCCCGTCGAGGATCGCCGAAGGAGAGGTGGCTGGAGAGGATTCCGGAGCGCCCGTTGAGCGTAGTGGCAGCGTCCTTCATATGGACGTGGTAAATCCGGTTCGGGAACTCGCGAATAAACTCGACCGGATCGACTCCCTGCCAGAGGAGATGACTGGGGTCAAAGTTGAACCCGAATTCTTCGCGGTGACCAATCGCTTCCAGTGCCCGGTGAGCAGAGTAGATGTCGAAAGCGATTTCGGTGGGGTGAACTTCAAGCGCGAAGCGGATGCCGGCGTCCTGAAAGACATCCAGAATCGGATTCCAGCGGTCGGCAAACTGCTTGTAGCCATCCGCGATCATCTGCTTGGGAGTGGGGGGGAAGTCGTAAATCAGGTGCCAGATGCTGGACCCGGTAAACCCGTTCACAATGCCGACCCCCAGCTTCTGTGCTGCGCGGGCAGTGTTCTTCATCTCTTCTGCTGCGCGTTCGGAGACGCCATCGGGATCTCCATCTTTCCAGACATACTCGGGAAGAATCGCTTTGTGACGCTCATCGATCCGGTCGCAGACCGCCTGTCCGACGAGATGGTTCGAAATGGCAAAGAGTTTGAGATCGTGACGCTCAAGCAGGTCCCGTTTTCGTGCGCAGTAGGTATCGTCGGAAAGGGCCTTATCTACTTCGAAATGATCACCCCAGCAGGCGAGTTCCAGTCCGTCATAGCCAAACTCCTTCGCCTTCTTGCACAGAGTTTCCAGCGGGAGGTCGGCCCATTGACCTGTGAAGAGTGTGACTGGTCTTGCCATGTTCCGGGTTCCTTATTCAATGCAGCCATCCCCGACGAATTGACAATCCGGTGATGCGTCTGCGATGTCCAACGATGCGTCACGATTGCACAGCATCCTGTCTGCTCGGGTGCATTACGTTGCCGATTCCCTGAAATGGAATCAGGAAACCGACGTCGCATTGGCAACAGTTCAGGCAGTGTTGATCAAGCTACAGAACGCTACCGAAGAATTCAAACGGGGGCTGCGATTGACTCCTCCGAGGCATCCCAGTCGTGCAGGAGGGAATCCCTCAGTGCTTGTCTTGAATGTGATCAGATGGACGAGGATGGAGATCGTCTGATTTCCTCACCCCTTTTCCGTTTCAGGGGGCCGAATCAAGTTAGTCGTTATCCCCAGAAAAACGGTCCGAGATTCTTTTCCACCGGGGGTGTAGTTTGTAGAACACTCTGAACGAAAATGGCTCCGGGGATTTCAGTTGAGATCAGAAACCTGCTTGGAGCCAGGCAATCCGGTCAGTCGAGTGGACTCATATTGAACATTGAACAATGAGTCCCGGCGCGGGGAAAACGCGTGAATGATTCGATCGGACTGCTGAGTTCAGGGAGGACATGAATCTGGTTCATCGTGATCAGTTGCTGCCTGATGAACGGACGTCTTCCCGTGCATTTCGAGATGGACTCCGACGAGATCTTCAATACGCTGAAAAGGATTGTAAGGCATGTTAGAGACGCTGCTTCTCGCGTCGGCAGATCCCGGCGGCCTTGAAGAGGTCAAGCCGTTTCTTCCCATGATCGTCCTCGGAGCGATCATGACTGTGACGTTCGTCGCTATTGCCTTCGACTGGGTCCACAAGAGTGTGGCGGCGCTGGCAGGGGCGATCCTCGCTGTGAGCGCCGCGATGGTTCTCGGGGTGTTCAAGGATGAAGAAGGGCACTCTGCCTATGACAAGGCGGTTCATGACATCATCGGTCATGATATCGGCGTGATCGGTGTGATCATCGGGACCTCTGTCCTGGTGGAAATCGTCGGGCGATCGGGGCTGTTCCACTTTCTGGCGGTCAAGATCGTCAAGAAGACGAAGGGTGATCCCCGGAAACTTCTGTTGTTTCTGATGCTGGCGACAATGGGGTTCGTGACATTCCTCACGATTGCCCCGGGGACTCTGATTATGGTCTCGCTGACGCTGGTGGTGACACGGGAACTCAATCTTCCTGCCAAGCCCTATATCATTGCGGTGGCCATTGTCGCGAACTCTGGAGCTTTGATGACGTTCGCATCGGGGATCTGTACGCTGATGCTCGGGACAGCGGGGCGCCTTCCCTATACCCACTTCTTTATTGTCTCGACCCCGATGGCCCTCATCTCCGGATGGATTGCCTATGAGGTCGTCCGGCGATTCTATCGCACGGATCTGGTCTCCACTCTCGATCCTGAAGAACGACTGATGAAGGTCGCTGCGTTCGATGAATGGGCGCTCGTCAAGGATCGACGCCTCTTCTATCGTTGCGCATTCCTTCTGGCAGCAACCATTCTTGGTTTTGCGTTCGCCAAGCGATTGGGAGTCGGACTTGATTTCATTGCGTTTGCCGGGGGGACGGGAGCACTGCTTCTTTCGGGAATCTACCCGGATGATGCCATCAAGAAGGTCAACTGGTCCATGATCCTGTTTTTCGTGGGACTGTTTGTCATCATTGGGTCGGTTCAGGAGACCGGACTTCTGTCCTGGCAGGCGAATAAAATGGTGGACCTGGCAGGGGGAGACCCGATGGGGGTCCTGATGCTGTTGACCACTTTCTCCATGGTGATGTCGGGGATCGTGGATAACATTCCCGTAGCAGCGACGCTGATTCCCGTTGTCCGGTCTATTGAGATGCAGGGGATCCCTGGCGAACCGCTCTGGTGGGCACTCGTCCTTGCCTGTAATCTGGGAGGGAATTCCACCCCGATCGGGAGTGTCAGCACGGTGATTGCCCTGAATGCTCTTGAAAAGGAGCAACACATCAAAGTGGGCTGGGGAGAGTTCTTCAAGGTGGGTGGACTCATCCTCTTCTTCCAGGTGATCGCTGTTTATATTTTCCTGTTTGTGTTTCAGTACTTCCAGCTCTTCCCCCATCGTCCCATCTGATTGCTCGAGGCGTTGCCATGTCAATGGAATCCATGGAACCATTCGAAAGTGCCGAGAACTTCAATGAAGATGTCGGCATGTTCGAAGCCGCCACGCATTCCTCACAGGTGAATCTGACTGTTCCTGTTCTGAAGTCGATTTTTGTGGTTCAGGACGGGTCTCAGCAGGACCCAACAGCGATTGGCTTTGCGGAGGCCATCGCGTCACGCTGTGGGGCGAGCCTTGAAGTCATTTCAGATGTCGAGAATGCCGAACAGATTCTCACCCGGATCGGGGGAAGCTCGAGCCACATGGTGGTGCTCCCGGTTCCGTTCGGACAGGACTACGACGAACTGGCTCACGACAGCCTTGGGGCCGTTGTTGATCAGGTCCTTCTGAAATCAGGTGGTCCGGTCCTTTGTATCCGGGAACCGCAGGAACCGGCCCAGATTCAGGCGGCATTGAACAGCGTCATCGTTCCGATTGTGATCTCTGACGAACTGGCCTCCAAAGCGGTCAGCTGGGGATTTTTCCTGACTCCG
>CALLWY010000126.1 GCA_938015865.1 uncultured Planctomicrobium sp. | reverse complement strand
TGACGCGTCCCTCTTCCCCATCGACGATGATCAGTTCTCCCCCGGAGACATCGGTGAGGAAATCTCCCACACCGACAATGGCGGGAATTTCGAGTGCCCCTGCCAGAATTGCGGTGTGACTCGTACTTCCCCCAACCTCTGTTACGAATGCCTGAACATATTCCCGGTTCAGATTCGCCGTTTCGCTGGGGGTGAGGTTGTGGGCTAAGACGACCACAGGGGCCGTCACATGGGACAATTCTTCGCGCTGCTCCCCGAGCAAGTGCCGGAGCAGGCTCCGCTCCAGGTCGAAAATGTCAGCGGCCCGCTCCGCGAGGTACTGATTTCCGAGGTTTTGAAGTTCCTTGGCGTAGCGTCGAAGAACCTGAGTCGAGGCGAACTCGGGGGACTGATGCTGTTCCCGGATTCGAGTCTCGATTTCTGCGATCAGCTTGGGATCGCGCAGAAACTGTAGATGTGCAGCGAAGATGGCAGCGTACTGTTTGCCGAGATGCTGTTCCGCCAGACATTCGTTGGCAGAGATCTCCTCGGTAACCTTGTTGATCGCAGCGTGAAGTCGGCTGATCTCAGACTCAGCAGCAGCGACACTGACATAGTTCTGCGGGACTCGAAAGTCTTCGACCCCCAGCACGAAGGCGGGTCCAATCGCAATTCCCGGCGATACCCCGATCCCATGCTTGATTAACATCAACGCTCCTGTATGCACGTAAAGCTTCGTATTGTGCGCAGGAACGACATCTCGTTTCAACACAGGATGTTCTGCAAACTGCTACGAATTAACGTGCACCGCATGTGTGAACCACTCCGGGAGGGTTTGTGGTCGACCCGGATCGGAGGCTATCAAGCGCTACGACAACGAGCGCAACGGGAAACCCAGTCTGGGGACCAGAAGAACTTTAGTTGAGCGGCTCAGTAGTCTGGGAAAGGAACTCCTCCAGTGAATCCAGCACTGGTTCAACGTCCTCTCCGGAACCTTCCAGTATCAGTTCCGAACCCGGAACTGCCACCAGCTGGATCAGATCGAACATGGAACTGGCATCAGCTACCCGGTCTCCGCACCGAATGCGGATTTGCCCCTGAGTCTGACCGACTAGGGCAACAATACGCGAGCAGGCTCTGATATGGAGTCCTTGCGCGAGTCGCAGCTGGACACGTCGACTGATCAAATTGCAACCATTTGGGGACGTGAGTGAAAACATGAGTATCCTTCAGTCATCAAGTGCAAGATTGCGAATCTTGCGCCAATAGGGGGAGGACACTCGTGGAAAGTGGGAGGTTCGAGGGTCACCCGTGTTGTTCATCTGCTTCCTGCAGCAGATCCCAGACGGCCTGCTCGGTCTTTGCCTGCTTCAGGAAACTGCAGAAGTCATCATTCTTGAGATGACGGGTAATTGTTTCCAAACCTCGCAGGTGGTCCCCCGGACGATCGGGAGGAGACACCAGCAGGAAGAGGATGTAAACGTTTTCGCCGTCCAGACTCTCGAAGTCCAGACCAGCATGACAGATCGCCACAGTCGAAATAATGGAATCGACGGAGGGATGCTTTGTGTGAGGAACAGCCACCCCGCGTCCGATTCCGGTGGACCCCAGTTCCTCCCGTTTCATGATCGCGGCGATAATGGCTTCTTCATCCGCTGGTCGGATTTTGCCAGACGCCGTCAGACTGCCAACCATCTGTCGAATCGCAGACTGCTTGGAGTCTGCCTCGAGCTGGGGCAGGATGGCGTCCTTGACAACAAACTCCGTAAGTCGCATGCGAAAATCCCTCTTTCGAAATCAACTGTTTTTCGCCGGGCGGACCCAGGCGGAATAGACTGCAATCATAGAACAGTGCAGAAATTGGAACACGGTTCAATGACAAGAAAAATTGAAATTTCCAACAGGGGGCGGCAGATCAATCTGCAAAATCACCCCGCAGGCAGGACGAACTGGCCTCAATCTTCATCCTGAAATTCAAAGATCAACAATTAATCAATCGATTGATTTGGCTGGTCCAGTCTCGCCCGCTGTGTCCGCACGTTGCGCTGTGCTTTCGAAAAGGTAACAACGCAGTTTCGGCGCGAGACTTATTGTGCTTCAGAGGACCCTTCCTGTTCGGATTCCAGACCGTCCGTGACCACTTCACTCGTGGGCTTGTTGCGGCGGTGGTCCTGAATCTTTTCTTTGTGCTTGCGAATCAGCTGATCCATCTTGGCCAGTGTGGCGTCAAAGAGTGCCCCAGCGTCTTCTTTGGGGCCTTCGGTAGACGACACAAAGTCTTGTTTGTGTTCAGGATTGACGAGAATTTCGACTTGGACCCGGTCTCCCTCATAGTGGAAGGTGACCCGGGCAGTGGTCACGCGTTCGAAGTACGTCTGGAGCTTCTGCGTCTTTCTCTGAACGTACTCCTGAAAATCCGGCCCGATAGAACCGTGACGACACGTGATTTCGACCTGCACTCGAATTCTCCTGCTGAGCAGCTTGCTGAACAATTCCGGCCGGTCAGTAATGACCGGGCCTGATTGGTGGAAATGGCCATCGCATCTTGATTTGTGTGGCACAACACCAACGGACATTCGATTCTACTGTCCAAGGTGATGACGTCAATTCCGCCTCAATCTTTCTCGATCAGAGGCGGAACTGATGCCCAATTTCCCTATTCTCCCAGAGCTCGCCGATAGAAGGCAGCTCCTGTTGAAAGGGCCGCATCGATCTGGCTGGGATCTTTTCCACCCGCTTCAGCCAGGTCTGGCCGTCCTCCTCCTCCGCCACCGACCAGCTTGATCGCTTCCTTCACGCAGTCTCCTGCCTTGACCCCTTTCTTCACCAGGTCTGGAGTGACCGCAGCCAGGAGTGCGACCTTGCCATCAATTTCGGTTGCCAGAAGCAGGGCCACCGATCCCCCTTCTTTACGGAGATCATCTGCATAGAGCTTCAACGCATCGCGATCTACTCCGTCCAGACGTGCAGTCACGATCTTTGTCCCTTTGTGAGACTCTGCAGCCCCCAGCAATCCGAGTACCGAGTCTGCAACGGCGGCTCGAGTGAACTTGCTCAGCTGCTGACGCGCGTTTTGCAATTCTGTCTGAATCTGTTCGATACGTCGGGGAAGTTCCTGAAGCTGAGGAACCTTCAGCGACGTCGCCACCTGCTTCAACAGATTTTCCGTCTCCCGAACATAGCTCAGCGATTTTTGACCCGTGTAAGCAACGACTCGACGGATGCCCTTGGCGACTCCTTCTTCGGAAATGATCCGGCACAGGCCGACCTGTCCAGTATTGGACAGGTGAGTCCCTCCGCAAAGTTCGATGCTGAAATCACCCATCGAGACCATTCGGACACGATCCGGATACTTTTCGCCGAACAGCATCATGGCTCCCCGCTCGCGAGCGGTTTGCTGGTCGGTGATTTCCGTGGTGACAGCAGCCCCTTCGGCAATCCGCCGGTTGATTTCATCCTCAACCTGAATGAGTTCATCCTGAGTCAACGGTCCCTTGTGAGAAAAGTCGAAACGCAGGACGTCGTTGTCCACGAGCGACCCCCGCTGATGGACATGAGGACCGAGCACTTTTCGCAGTGCGTGATGGAGAATATGGGTTGCCGAATGGGCCCGGCGAATCCCCGCACGGCGGTCTTCGACGACCTGAGCGGTCACTTCATCTCCAACGGACAAGATGCCATTGCGAAGTTGTCCGATATGAAGAATCAGCTCGCCATCCCTCTGGGTATCCTGAACGTCGAACACCGCCCCTTTCGATGTGGTCAGTGTCCCGATGTCTCCCAGCTGGCCCCCGGTTTCCCCATAAAACGGAGTTTGATCAAGGACCACTGCGACCGGATCGCTGTCGTCGTTCTCGGTCAGTGAGTCTGCCAGCTGCTTCCGGGCGATGATTCCGACGACTTTTCCTGTTCCCGTCGTCGACTCATATCCCAGGAAGTTAGTCCCCCCGGTGGCGTTCCGGATTGTGTCCAGCGGGCCGGCAGCCATCACAGCGTCAGAGAACGATCCGCGCCCGCTGGTCTCGCGGTGCTGATCGAGCAACTCCTGAAACCGCTTCAGATCGACGGTCAGGTTGTGTCGCGCAGCCATGGCTTCGGTCATCTCAATGAGGAAGCCTTCTTGCGTGTGCAGTTCGAATGCCTCTTCCCCGGTGACGGAATTGGACCCACCCGACTTGACCCGCTCAACGATTTTCTGGAACCGGTTCAGTCCACGCTCGATGATCCCGAGGAACTGTTTCTCTTCTTCCTGAATGGTGTCTGCTGCAGAGACCGAGGATTGAACAATGTCCGGGTACGGAGCCTTTAATGCGTCAATGACAGCGGGAACCAGCTGGTACAGAAACGGATTGTGCTGACCAATCAGGTACCCTTCCAGCAACGCGCGACGCAGAAGCAGGCGGACGATATATCCCTGCTTTTCGTTGCTGGGGACGATCCCTTCATGCACGCACATGAAGACGGCACGAATGTGGTCGGCGATGCGGCGAAGGGCGCGGCCGTGTTCCCCTTTGAATTCGTATTTCGTCCCGACAGCCTCTCCTGCCGCGACGCAAATCGGACGGATGGTGTCAATTTCGAAATTGCTCTCCACCCCCTGAAGCGTGGAAGCACACCGCTCCAGCCCCATGCCGGTATCAATATTCTTTTTGGGGAGTGGATGAAGATTGTTTGGTGGCGGACCAACCCGATTGAACTGGGTGAAAACCAGATTCCAGATTTCAACTTTCTTACCACCGGGGGGGTGGTAGTAGATTTCGCTGCAAGGACCGCAAACGCCATCGGGTCCGAGAGTCGGGGCGCTGGCTGGCCAGAAATTTTCCCCTTCGTCTTCCCGCGAGATCCGGTCATGAGAGAGGCCGATTTCGTTGGCCCAGATGTTGAACGCCTCATCGTCGTCCAGATAGACAGTCACGGTCAGACGGTCCGGGTCGAGTCCCAACCACTTCTTCTGCGTCAGAAATTCCCACGCCCAGTGGATTGCTTCTTTCTTGAAGTAATCCCCGAACGAAAAATTCCCGAGCATTTCAAAGAAGGTGTGGTGATAGGCTGTCACCCCGACATTGCTGATGTCGCCGGTTCTCAGACATTTTTGGCAGGTCGTTGCCCGGGTAAATTCAATCGGCCCGATGCCGAGAAACTGATTCTTGAACTGATTCATCCCGGCAGGAGTGAACAAGACCGACTTGTCTCCGTGCGGAACCAGTACGTCGCTCGGGCGGCGGACACAGCCTTTCGATGTGAAGAATTCGAGATATTTTTCACGCAGTTCGTCAGTTTTCATCGCGATTCATTTTCTGAAAGGAGGGCCGCTCCCGGGCGGCGGATCTCTCGTCTGTCTGTTCAGGGGACCTGAACATCTGGGATATGACTTTGTCAGTCAATCGGTTTCGATGGGGGATCAATCTCTTCGATGAAAATTTCCCGGCCATCGTCGAGTGTTAACGGGACAAGTCCCGTCCAATATCGGAGCGCGGACTCAAATTCTTCCGGAGTTTCTACTGGTTGTTCACCTACCTTGGCAATCAACTGCCCCGGTTTCAATCCTGCAATCGCTCCGGCAGACCCCTCCTGAACCTTGATGATACGGACTCCCGTCGGCAGGAGGGGACCAGAGGAATTGGCAGACCCCGCGGGGAGCGGCACTGGAAAATCGAGGGAAAGTCCGCGCCAGACCCATCGGTCGACGGTGCTGACGGGCCGGAATCTGGTCGGAAAATCGAGCTTTCCGAGTCGGAAGGTGATGCGGACGGGGAGAGAATTTTTGTTCTGGAGGACCAGCAATTCGATTTCCGTTCCCGGAGGTAGAAAGAGGGTTTCTTCCAGAATTTGTGAGACTCGTTCAACCGGTTTTTGGTTGAATTCAAGAATGAGATCCCCGCTGCGAATTCCCGCCCGCTCTGCGGGGGACCCTCGTACGACCTGCGTCACCCGGATGCAGGGAGGACAAGGAGGTCCATCGGCACCGGTCTCTCCTGTTGGGATTGTTTCCAGTTCCAGATGCGTGTCTCCATACTGGACTTCGCGTCCGCAAAGGAGGTCACTGATCAATTTTTGCACATGCTCAGAAAAATAGATGGCACTTCCGGAGGGGATCAGCTTCCCCGGTTCCCCGGCAATGCCGCTGGTTAATCCCAGGAGTTCGCCCCGAAAATTGAAGACCGGATTCCCGCTTCCAGAATCCCCATGGACATCCAGCCGGTCCCATTGCTGGAGGTAATCCATCAGTCTCCCTCCCCAATGAGATCGTTCCCAGCGGTCGGGCATCGATGCTGTCCGGCTTACCGTGGCCAGTGACGGATCGGAGATGCCGGAGCGAACGAATTCCGCCGGATTCCCGCAAAGAAGCGCCAGATCTCCGCAGGCCCAGCGTGGGGACGTGGTGAACCGGGCGGGAATGATTTGATTCCCTCTGCGGTCGGGAAGATCAACAGTGATGACCGCCAGGTCGCTGTGCGGATCTAAGGCACGAATACGAGCAAAGTGAAGTCCCGGACTGGCGAGTCGTACGACAATCCGAGTCGGAACAGTGGGTGCTGATGGAAATTCCACTGCCGGATTCAACAGGTGCGCCGCGGTCAGGATGTCCACATGACCCGATTCGACATCGACAGAAAGAACAACTCCTCCCCCCATCCGCGAGGGGACCAGGTCGCCCGGGGAGAGATCAAAGGCACTCTGGTATTGGTCGGGAGTCTCAGGGAGAGATGTATCCGGTCCACCCTGAAATAATCCAACCGCGGCAATGCTGTTCTGAACGGAAGCAAGTGTCCGGGAGAGAACAGGCCGTAGTTCTGCAACTCCTCCCGGATGGGGATCGTCCGGTTCGAAACTTGTTGAGGGAGCAGGCCGATTCTGGGCGAATCCGTGGGGACTCAGGAAAAGAAGCGAGAGACCGAGCCAAACTGCCCTCAGCAGCAAGACCAAACGGCGAAAGGAGTGGACACGAATCATGGGCTCGACGGACCGTCTGCACAGAGCCTGATCTGATTCCGACAGGAAGTGTCCGAATCAGATCGAGATGCCGACGATTGTAGCGAACCTGGCGGCGTCGGTGAGTCCGGACCTGTCCACCCGCAGGAGTTTTGTCGGGAACTCTCGATTGGTTTGTCAGGGGGCAATCGTGAGTCCGGTGACAGACCTTTCGGTTGCCCTTTGTCTGTCGATGCGCTATTTGAATTCGGAGCGGGACAGCTCCCGGTCATTGTCCATCAGCCCAAGACGCTTCAGCTTCTTGTAAAGCCCGACTCGGCTAAGCCCCAGTGCTTTCGCTGTCTTGGTCCGGTTGTGGCCGTTTTCACGGAGCGCCTGATAGAGAGATTCTCGTTCACTTTGTGCGACCCGTTCCGCAAGTGTCCATCCGCGACGGGAAACCTCGGACGAAGAGGGGGGCTCGTCCGCAAAGTCTGCCTGAACCACTTTGGGGGCGATGTCCTTCAGCATGAGTCGATTATCCTCGCTGAAGAGAACTGCCCGGCACAGGTGATTTTTCAGTTCTCGCAGGTTCCCGGGCCATCGGTAGCGTTTCAGGGCATCGAGGAAGCGGAAGTCGATGCTGTTGAGTTGAATGTCGTGTGTTCGACAGCATTCTCCGATAATTCCGATGGAAATGTGTGTTATGTCCTGTAGACGCTCTCGAAGAGGGAGTAATCGGAATTCCAGGACATTCAGGCGGTAATACAGGTCTGAGCGGAACCGTCCAGCAGCAGCCAACTCTTCAAGATTGACATTTGATGCCACAATCAGGCGTGCTTCGGACTGTCGCGGTTCTGTTGACCCGACCATCTCGAATTCACCGGTTTCGATGACCTTCAGAAGTTTGGCTTGCTGCTTCAGTTCCAGGACATCAATTTCGTCCAGAAGCAACGTTCCTCGTCCGGCAGCCTGAAAGCGTCCAATTTTGTTTCGCTCTGCGCCCGTGAACGCACCCCGGACATGTCCGAACAGCTCACTTTCGATCAAATCTGCAGGGAGTGCCCCGCAGGCGAGATGCTGAAATGGTTTGTCTCGTCGACTGGACTGATTGTGGATCAGGCGGGCCAGAGTGGTCTTCCCGGTCCCTGTTTCACCGACCAGCAGAAGAGTGACATCCCGATGGGCAACCCGTTTCAGATCATCGAGGACAGGAAACAGTTCCTCTGTATAAGTGCTGAGAGTAATTCCGTCCGCAGAGATCTCACGTCGTTGAGGAATGGGACGGGCCCGAGCTGCCGAAAGGACCCGTTGAAGTCCGTCTTCGGGAATTTGAAGAGTTCCTTTGGAGGAGACAATGACATGCTCGAGTGTCAGGAGGTCCAGATGCTCTGCGATTGGCAGCGGATAATTTCCGTCTCCCACGCTGACAAGATTGATTGCCGAGAAGTTCTGCTTGATCGCGTCAAGGAGTTGAGTGACTTCGTCGTCGAAATGTTCCAGACGGTAGTCGAGAAAAAGGGTTGGGACCCTTTGGGAGGAGAGCCGTTGAATTGCTGCTTTCGCAGTCCCGGCAAACTCGACTTCAATCGGGTGGTGATCGAGAAGAGTTCGTCGGATTGTTTCAAATAGTTCAACGTCACGAACAAACAGGAGCGCCCGCTCGATCATGCTGTTCTCCCCGCACTCACAATAATCTGATGTATTTTCTGAGGGCCGCAGGTAGAGGGAGTCCCCTTCACCCGTGGTTGTCTTCAGAAAGTGAATTCCATTTCGGAAGTGAACCGAAACCGGTCAGAGTGAGATCACTCATGCTGCGGTTTCAGTGGTTCGCTACCCAGAGCGAATCCGTTCTGATTGATGCAATGTGTCTTGCATGACCAGCTCGATTGCTGTTCGGCTGCCTCAACCGAACGCCGGCCCGGACTGGTTTTAGTGACATCACTTGTTACCGCATCTCGCCGTTAACAGCGTTGCCCAAAAGACTCAACGTTGATGAGTCTCTGTGGCACCTGGCCTGCTTGGAGAAACCAACAAGTCAACACGTGTTGAGGCGAAGTGCTGATGATGGTGTGTGGGTTGTTCTAACCCATCTGGTTGTAGTGATTTTGTCGCTTTTGGTGATTGTTTGGTCACGTTGCCAAACAGTGACGCAAAGATAGACGTTTTGGGATTTCTGTGTCAATTGGGTTATATGAAATAATCGTGATAATTGACAGAAGTTGTAGACAATAGGAGTGTTGGCGCTTTCTTTGGTGTACGCTGATTTGTGTTTTTGTATGTGTCGACTTTGATTGGTGTTGCGTTTGGTGTTCAGGGATTCGATGGCAAGTTGAGGTTCTCGCCACTTCGGTTCGCTTCTTGTCTCTGGAACAAAATTTGCTGTGGCCGGAAATGTCGATGTTGCTGTCTGGCACCATGGAAAGAATAGGCGTTGCAATGTTGCGAACTGGCAGCGTTTTCAGCAGAGAGCCGGAGAAGAGAACTCTCTCTCCCGAGTCCTCGAAGGTATGCGGGTTCG
The DNA here is from genome assembly GCA_938015865.1 of uncultured Planctomicrobium sp. Lineage (GTDB taxonomy): Bacteria > Planctomycetota > Planctomycetia > Planctomycetales > Planctomycetaceae > Planctomicrobium. The sequence goes on along the minus strand of CALLWY010000126.1, from coordinate 3,541 downwards.
AACTGCGAGATTGTGAGGGTGACTTAATTCTTATCAGGCAGGAAAAGTCATTGTGGTGAACTAAGGAGTGCCGGGATTCGCGTCCTGAGCCTTTTGACTGCGAGTCATGGAGCCTTGTCGACAACAGAGGGGAAATTTGTCCTCTTGAAAGACTTGCCTGTTTGTACTCCGTGAAAAGTGATCGACCCCGCAACAGTGCGGCTTCGGAATTCAGTCTCCAAGAGAATGAAATGAATCGTCAGAACCGGGCTGCTGGCTGGGTGTTGCATGCAATTTGGATTGTTTGCAGCAGCGCGTCTTTGTCGCTCATTTGCAATTCTGGCTTCGCTTGGGATGGTCGTAATGCGACCACCGAGACTCGCAAAAGTTCCTCAACAGCACTCTCCCGAAGTCCGTTCGCACTTGATCTGAGTGCGGAGGCCATCGAAAGCCGTCTCAAGGCCGATGTTGAGTTCCTGGCTTCCGAAGAACTGGAAGGACGAGGACCTCGCTCGAAGGGATTGGATCTGGCTGCGGATTACATCGCTGAGCAGTTTCGACAGGCTCGACTTGTCGCTGATCATTACAAGGGGGGGGCGTTCCATGAATTTCGGCTCTTCTCCTCATCTCGTCGTGGGGTCGTGGAGTCCGTCCAGTTGACCGGGAGTGATGGAGAGATGATCGAGCCAGCTCTGGTCAGGGGCACGGATTATACGTCATTGGCCTCCTGTCCACTTGGCAAGTTTTCCCTTCCGATCGTCTTTGCCGGGTATGGAATCACTGCAAAAGAACTGAATTACGACGACTACGAGAACATTGATGTCCGTGGCAAAGCTGTCTTCATCTTGAGGCATGAACCTCAGCAGCACATGACTGAGAGCGTGTTCAATGGAAGTGCTCATAGCCGTCATGCTTACATCCGTTCCAAAGTTGAAAATGCGAAGAAGCATGGAGCCGCTGCAGTCATACTCTGTACCAATCATTCTGAATTCCACCATCCCGATGACATCGTGTCCCCGGCAGATGCTGACAGGAAACCTGGGGAGGATGACAGAGATCCCCTCCTGAAGGGGGATTTGAACGGAGGGGATACTACGGAGGGAATTCCCGTCATTCATGTTCGTCGAAAGTTTGGCGAGAGTCTGTTTCGACGTGCCTTCAGTAAAGAGCTCGAGGCAGTGGAGCAGGAGATCGACGAAACTCTTCAGCCTCAGTCCGGAATGATGGAAGGACTCATCATTCAGGGAGAGGTCCAGATCGTTCGTTCACATCGCACTTATAAAAATGTCGTGGCCAGTCTCGAAGGAGAAGGTCCGCTGGCGGAAGAGACAATTGTTGTTGGTGCCCACTACGACCATCTTGGACGGGACGGATGGGGATCACTGTCGATGACTGGGCGGGACGAAATTCATTATGGTGCGGACGACAACGCTTCCGGGACGGCAGTTCTTATGGAGGTCGCGCGTCAATTATCAGCACGGCCGGAACCGCTCAAGAGACGTGTTTTGTTTATCGCCTTTTCTGTTGAAGAATTAGGACTCATTGGCAGCAAGCAGTATGTCCAGGACCCGTTAATTCCCATCGACCAGACGATCGCGATGTTGAATCTGGACATGGTTGGACGGCTTCGGAATGGGAAGTTGACCGTTTACGGTATGGAAACATCTTCCGACTGGAAACCTCTTGTTGAAACAACGGCACAAAAGTCCCCCGGGGCTGCTGAATTCAAGTTATTGTTAAGGCCGGGGGGGTATGGTCCCAGCGATCACGCCTCTTTTTATGAAAAGGGAGTTCCGGTTCTCCATTTCTTTACTGGATTTCACGACGAGTACCATCGACCGACCGATGTCGCCAGTCTGATTAACACGGACGGGATGCGGCAGATTTCAACCTTCGTCAGCGATTTGGTTGTTCAGATTGCCAATCAGGACGATCGTCCCAGTAAGAAGAACTCAGGGGCGTCTGATCCCTTGATGGCTTCTTTGCTGCCTCGAGAGGATGATTCAGCAGACTCTGGTCCACGTCTGGGAGTTCAGGTCCAGACTCGTGGAGAAGACCCCGGAGTTGTTGTCCGGCTGGTCGTTGCGGAAAGCCCGGCTGAAAAAAGCGGGGTGAAGGTGGGAGATATCATCAGTCACGTTGATGGAATTCCGGTCAAATCTGCCGCTGATATTCGTGCGACACTTCAGAAATCAACCGCCCCGTATGAATGGAAAGTTCGTATTCGACGCGGAGAAATCGAGTCGGAAATTCTGGTCCGCTCCGCGTTGTAATGGGCACGTTGAGAAGTTCATTGCATTGAAGTGAATTGTCCTCCTCAGGCTTTACTCGCTGGGAATCAGGCCATTTTGTTCCCGAAAAAGAGTCGTGAGCGTCCTTACTTGTGCTTGTCTGGATGCCGAATAGGTTGAAATGCGCAAAATTGGGGATTTATTTCAGTGGTGTAGTGCTTTCCGTTTGAGATGAGCGCATTTTTAAGCAATTCAAGCTGCGTTGTTGCCTCGAGCTGCCGATAGAAGTCCGCAAGCAGGTGTCAACCTACCTGCCTGCTGGAGTAATTTCTGACTCAAAAGCGGGCTGAACGAAGGTTTTTCGTTTCAGAGCGGGAAGTCTCCAGTAACGGCGTCGATCTGTTTTGGTCAGCTGACCGGTTCGTCAGATCACATTGAATAGTTGCCTGTTGCGCCGTGGGGCTTCGTGAAATCTGGTATCGCAGCAGGACAGGACATGGATGGAGTCCATTCATTGTATTGTTGCGATAGGACTGAATGCGGGCGAACAGTTCTCAGAACAATTTGGTCTGACCGTCCGTCCTGTAAGGGAGTCGAGCCAGTTTCGTTGAAGTACAACACACCGGTTCAGACGTTCGTGGAGCACCTTGGTTGAGTGAATTCCACGAAATTGCATTTTGGGAGCGGGTCACGGATGACGACGATTCTTCGCGCGTGGTGTGGACGCAGCCATCGCATCAAGCTCTTCTCGGCATGCCTTGCTGGTCTGTTAGTCTGTGATGCCGGCACGTCGGCGTGCGCTCAAGATCAATCTCTTCAACAAAAGGTCAACGAACTGGTTCAGGAGGTGGTCACTTCCGAGCTGGAATTCAAGGTGACCATGCGCCGATCGAAGGTCCTGCGAATGAAGCAGGATATCTTCCGTGCGGCTGTTGCTGATCCCTCGATCCTGGAGTTTGTGGCTTTCGGCTCTCGAGAGATTGAGATCATCGGGAAGCAGACCGGGAGCACGTCTGTCACGCTGTGGATGGGAGATCAGAATGATCCCAAGCTTCTCAGCTTGCTTGTGACCGTTGAAAAAGACGATGCCGTCGATGATCAACGTCGCCTCGAATATGGTGAGCTGGCAGAGATGATCAACGAGCTTTTCCCGAACAGTCGGATTCAGCTGTTCCCAATTGCAGACAAGCTGATCGTTCGGGGACAGGCTCGCGATGAGCAGGAAGCGACTCAGATCATGTCGATCATTCGCGAGAATTCGCAGCAGCTTCCCGGGGGCTTTGGCGGCGGTGGCGGAGGGCGAAATCCTGTGGGGGCAGATGGCGCTGCGG
>CALLWY010000125.1 GCA_938015865.1 uncultured Planctomicrobium sp. | reverse complement strand
AACACTCATTGATTCGATTCAGACCGGTCCTGTTGGAGTCGATGCGGATCTGGCGGTCTGGGTGATGAATGGACAGCCCGTCACCTCGCAGCTGCGAAGCCTGCACTCGCTGGTTGGTCACTTCGAGATCCGTGACGCGATTCGCGATGTGGATGGTCACGGCCGCGAAGTGGCTGTGGGGCGCGGAGAAATCGACTGGGATGAGGTTGCTGCGCTCATCGGAGAAATGGAGTACGCCGGCTGGCTCAACGTTGACCGTCAGGAGGGACAGGATCGCTCCGGAGATGCTGGCCGGGCGGTTGCATACCTGCGCCAGGTTCTTCGACTCTGATTCTTCGACGCTGGCGCAGGAGTTCCACCGACACGAGGACCACTGGACCGGGACGCCTGGGGTCATCCGGTTCGCAGGTGGTGGTAATGTTTCTCGCTGGCAGACATTCCTGCTGCCACTTCCTGCATGAGGATTCGCATCTCGTTTTCGACTTCGGTCGTCATGTTGACTTTGACCAGTTGTCGCTGAATCTCAGCGGCTCCAGAGTCGGACAAGTCCGCTTCTTCCAGCGACTGAAATCGATCTGCCGGATTCGGGGCAATCATTTTTGAGAGCAGCGTCACCAAGGTGCTGTTGCGTGCGACATCCTTGGGAAGCAATTCAGGAATCCGGTGCCAGATATCCTTCTTGACACTGATCAGCTCCGCGCCGTCGGCAACACCCGCAAACGGATATTTGCCTGACAGCAGCTCCAGAACGACATATCCCAGACTGGCCAGATCGGACAGGGGAGAATGCCGGTCTCCTTCGAGGACTTCAACAGCCGCATACCGTGGAGTCCACGTTGGACGGATCGGGTATTCCTTCTGCATGAAGGCTGATCCCAGATCGATAATTTTGCAGTTGCCGGTCTGCTTGACCATCACGTTTGCTGGCTTCAGGTCGGCATGAATGATCCCCTGTCGGTGAAGCGCTGCCAGACCTGCGAGACATTCGCGCAGAATGGCAATTGCGACCCCCGGCTTCAGACGCGACTGAAATCCCGCATCTGTGATGATCACATCATTGATGTACGCCCAGCGGTCGTTACTGACCGTGCGTCGAATCTGCTTGAGCAGCTTGGGAGTGGTCAGGTGACGCAGGTCATAACCATCCACCCATTCAGAAACGAGAACGAGAATCCCCTGATATTCGACAACATTGTAAACGTCGACGAGATGGTCCTGTTGGATGCGCGCTGTCTCGACATTGACGCGGGCCATTCGGGCCATTTCGCGCCGATAGGTTTGCACATCCGGGTAGCCATCGGGGCGGTAGAACTTCAGGGCCAGCGGAAAATTGACACCAAATGCCCCAAAGCGATCCGCAAGAAACACAACCCCCTGTCCTCCTGCTCCCAGTCGGGAGAGGAGTCGGTATGTCATATCCCAGGTGACTTCTTTGCTGCTGACAATCTGCTGGTAACGCTGATACAGATCTTCCGACCGTTGTTGAACGGACAAAGTCGGTTTGGGAGAGGGTCCCGCATAGAAGTGTGTGAGATCGACTTCAGAAAAAAGTTCATCCTTGTTTGTTGTCATCGAAAATCCGTTCGAAGGCGAGCAACCGAATGGTTGGCGCATTCTATCGGCTTGACCGATTTATTTGGAGACTAGTTTATCGGGATTCAGTAGTTGGTGCGTACTCATCTTGGGTTTGAGAAGAGGCGTTCAAGATTGATGTTCATGCGATTGACATGGGGGCCAATCGAAACGTTCTCTTGAAGCTCCGGACGTTCTGGTCATGGGATGCCGCGGTGATTCTGTTGCGTTGACTCCGAGTTGTCAGGTGTGTCCCTAAATCATCAATCGTCCGGGACGAAGGCATCTCGGTGATGCTGAATTCAACGTCCTCTCGGGATGGTATCAGTTCAATGCAGCATTTTGATTCAACATGGTCAGTGCACGCCGAAGTTGCCCCGTCCATCTGGAGTAGTGAGCAACATGCGTGCTCAATCCGAGATTTTCAGCCTCTCTCTGGGCAAATCTCAGGGATTGCACTCCTTCTTGCCATCGTTGAACCTGAAGGAGGGTTTTTGCGGCCCGTTCCCGGCAAAGCATTGATGCGTAGCAATTCCCTGCTTGCCTGAAGTGATGGCACGCTGCAGAGAGCCATGGCAATCCGGCCGCCCCATTCAGCTGACGGGCGATCATCCATTCGATCTCCGCCTTCGCTTCAGGAGATGTCGTTTCCCGATGGATCTGATGAAGCAGCTGCAAGTCCGGAAGAACCTTGTCCGTTGTTCCCAGCAGCAGTGCCAGACGGGATTCGTCGGTGGGGCCGCTCAGAGGGCAACGAAAATAACTGGTCATCCCCCAGCTCAGGTATTGCCGGGCAGGAACTTGTTGATCGAGACGCCGATAGACGCGATTCAGGACAAAACAGAACCGCCATTGAAATTCAAAAGAAAAACTTCTGCGGGCCGTTTCAAGCCCTGTTTCATAAGTCGAGATCGCTTCCGGAAATCGGCCCTGATATTCCTCGCAAGTTCCTTTCAAAAGCCAGAACGCGGGAGAGGCTCCACCTCCAGAAGCCATCACGTTATCAAGGATGTGATGGACGTGGGAAAAATCAGCCAACTGAAGCGATTGCGTGGCGCGCACAACCCACACAGATTCGTCGCTGGTGCAGCTCGACGAAGTCGCAAAACTCATCCCACTTCTCCCGGTGCGGGATTGAAGCGGAGAGCGAAGTATGTTTCCCTGAGACAGGTTGATTTTTGCCTATTTTGACAATTGTGTCAATTGTGACTGTGGGGCGCCGCTACGCCTGTCAAGACGACACCGGATTTCTTGGTGTCAAAACAGTGCTGTAAGATATTGATGGAAAACATTTTAGGTATGTTTTAAGGCTGGGGAAGTCTCCCGGTCGACGTGTGCGTGGCAAGATCGGCGATCATGTGACGAGTCGCTGCCTGCACGGCTTCTTCCCATCGGGATTCGCCGAATTCCTCCGCGAACTTTCCTTTTTGATAGGCGAAAATGATCCCGCGAGAACTGTTGACCAGAGCACCGAATCCTTCGGGATCGAAGGCGCCCGCCACATCCTGCGATGTCCCCCCCTGGCTTCCGTAACCCGGGACGAGCAGCGGGACGTGGGGCATCACCTGCCGGAGGGTGTTGAGTTCCTGAGGGTAAGTCGCTCCAACAACCGCCCCAATGGGGCCATAAGCCGCGGATCCCTTGTGACGGGAAGAGAGTTCCTCAATCTTTTTCGCAACTGCGGTATACAGGAATTCCCCATCTGTGGTGCGGTCCTGAAAATCGCGTGCCCCCGGATTGCTCGTGCGGACCAGAACGTAAAGTCCTCCCCCCACCTGTACGCAGCGATTGACGAATGGCTCCAGCGTATCAAGACCCATGTACGGGTTTACGGTCAGTGCATCTGCTGCAAAGGGAGCGTTTTCCGCGGATGATCCGGCCAGATAGGCCGCAGCGTAGGCTTCGGCGGTACTGCCAATGTCCCCACGTTTGGCATCGCAAATGACGATCAGGCCAGATTTTCTGGCATACGCAATGACGTTCGCAAGGGCCTGCACCCCTGCTGGTCCGCAATCTTCAAAGAATGCAGACTGCGGTTTGACCGCCGGGACGAGTGGCGCAACGACATCAATCACCCGGCAGCAAAACTCTTCATATGCGGCTGCCCGCTGATTCCATGTATTCCCCCCTTGCGACTGTGCTCGTACCTGAATCTCCGCCGGGAGTTGGGCCCACCGGGGATCAAGGCCGACTAAAGCGGTTGTTTGTGTCTTGCGAATGCGTTCGTGCAGTCGCTCGATATAGGACGTCATCAGAAAGCAACCTTGAATTGGGACTGTCTCACATAGGGAGGTCCGACAGATTACCGAGTTGGAAGGAGATCGGCCACAATTCGTCTGGACATAAACTGGCAATAAAAGGTCAAATCTGTCAGGAGAGCCCATTGATGGGCGGTTTTTGAATGTCATGGATGGAGAGCATGGACAGCTTCCCAAAACTCTGGCCTTATCTGCGCCCCTATCGCCAGCGACTGCTAGCCTCCATTGTGCTGGGGTTTGCCATTGCGGCCCTGTGGGGGGCCAACCTGACCGTTGCGTTTCCGATCGTCAAGCTCCTGATGGAGCACACCAGTCTCCACGAATACGTCGATCAGACCATTGAGGGAGCGACCCAGCGAAAAGAAGACCTGCTGAAAGATCAGGTCGAACTGGAGGGACTTCTGGCTAGTGTCTCCGAAGGGACGTCGGCTGCGGACCATGAACGTTCGGTTCAACTTCAGCAGAGTCTGGCAAAAAAAAGAAATCTTCTGGCGACAACAGAGAGAACCCTGTACCAGTTCAACTGGCTGAAGCTCTACGTTCTGCCCTATATCCCGAGGAATGAGTTTCAAACCTTCTGCTGGCTGATCGTCCTTCTCATCATCGCCACAGCGGTCAAGTCCGTTCTGATGTTCATTCAGGATGTCATGATTGGATATGTGGCTGAGTCCGCCATCATGAATTTGCGGAAGGATATGTTTAATCGTGTCTTGAAGCTGGATTATCAGTCGCTTTCAGCAGAAGGCCCCAGCGGGTTGATGTCGCGGTTCACTTATGATGCCGAACAGTTGTCGCACGGGGTCTCGATGCTGGGAGGACGCGCAATCCGGGAGCCATTGAAATGCGTGGCCTGTATGGCCCTGGCCCTGTATTTCAACTGGCGACTGACGTTGTTGTCGATCATCTTTATTCCGCTACTGGGACTCTTCCTGAGTCAAGTTGGCTGGATGCTTAAACGAGCTAGCCGTCGCATGATGGAGAGCATGTCGCAGATCTACAAGGTGCTCGAAGAGACCTTCGACGGCATGAAAATCGTCGTGGGGTACAACAGCGGGGCGCATCATGAAAAGTTGTTTGCCCAGCAGTACGATTCCTACTTCGGCAAGGCAATGAAAGTGGTGAAGATCGATGCTGCTGCCAAGCCGTTGCTGGAGCTACTCGGACTAATGGCTATGTTCGCAGCGCTGGTGCCCGGAGCCTACCTGGTCATGCGAGGGAAGACGGACATCTGGGGGATTCAGCTTTCGAAAACGGTGATGGATGGAGCTGAGCTGGGGATGATTTATGCCTTGCTGGCAGGACTGCTCGATCCGTGTCGCAAGTTGTCGGGAATTTTCCCTCGCCTGAAACGTTGCACTGCTGCCATTGACCGGATTTTCCAGTTGATGGAACAGGTGCCCCAGGTGACCGATCCTGTCGATGCTCCCCCCATGCCGCGACATCACAAGGAGATCGAATTCCGCGACGTGTCCTTCCGTTATTATCACCGGAATCCAAGTTCCCAGCGGGGACTTGTCCTTGAGCATGTCAATCTCAAGATCAAGTTTGGAGAAGTCGTTGCGATTGTTGGCCAGAATGGATGCGGGAAATCGACGCTGGTCAACCTGCTCCCCCGATACTACGACCCCGAGTCAGGGAGTGTCCTGATCGATGGTCGTCCGATGACGACAATACCACTTGCTGATCTGCGCAATCAGGTGGGAATCGTCACACAGGAGACGGTGCTGTTTGATGGGACCTTGCTGGAAAACATCCGGTACGGAAACGAGAAAGCCACACGGGCCGAGATCGAAGAAGCTGCACGACGTGCTCACGTGATGCCCATCGTCCAGTCCCTGCCGCAGGGGTTTGACACCCTGTTGGGAGGGAAAGGGAAAGACCTCTCTGGAGGACAGCGGCAGCGAGTTGCGCTGGCACGTGTGATTCTCCGGGACCCCGCCATTCTGATCCTCGATGAAGCTACCTCAGCAGCGGACCCTGAAAGTGAAGCCCTGTTGCATCAGGCACTCAAGGAATTCGTCAAAGGCCGGACGACCTTCATGATTTCACACGTCATGTCACAAAGCCTTCTCGACTTTGTAACTCGGATTGTTGTGATGGAGAACGGGAAGATCGTCGCCAGTGGAACTCATGAGCAGCTGCTGGAAACCTGTCCTCTTTATCATCGCCTGTATCATTCCCCATCGCGTCAGCTTGGCGGGATGAAGGCGGCAGCCTGATCGGCCGATGATGGTGCCAGATTGAAGTTTCCAGGCGGGTAAAGCGTCCACTTCCGACCACGGGGAAGAGCGTCTCTCCGGTCATGAATCCGGAACAATTTCATCCTTATCAAAGGCGACCTGAAAGACGGTTGTCACTCCATTCCCGCTGGGGGAATATCCTTTTCGGATCTGGACGCGCCAGAGCAGGTTGTCGGAGAGGGTGGTCACATTCTCGTCTGAGCTGGCGAGATAAGTTTCATAGGTCTCTCCAGGGGCAAGGACCTTTCCAAGCGATTGTCCCTGAAGATCCCATTCGCTATTCACCGGCAGCCGGTAAAGCTGAAGCATGAACTCACGCGGATTACGTGTCCCGGCGGGGATGATGTAATAGTTGGAGTATTCTTGCGGATGCCCGGATTTCTGAATCCATCGCAGGACGAGGCGACGGTCCAGCGGAGCGATGTGCTGATCTTTTGAGACATTCGTCAACCGCAAGTGCAGCTTCCAGACCGGATCGGATGGCGCGCGGGTCCGCCGCTGGTCTCCCGTGTAGTGCGTAAATTCAAGAGGACCGGTGGTAATCTTCAGAGGTTCAACAAGAATGTTTCCGAATCTCTGCTTTTCTCCCAGAGTGAGTGTATGGCCGGGGGGGAGGGTGAAATTTGGAGCGACGAACGTCAGCTCGTTGTCTTTCTGGGGGAGAATATCCGGAAGACTTTCCAGATGATGAGGGGTCTCATTGACCCACATCTGTTTGAGGACCAGAGCCAGAAACGCAATGGTGATGGCACTGGCATAGCTCGCCAGAATCACGAAAAGTTTGCTGGGACCTGTGGGGGGGGCATCCGGTGTGATTTCGGAAGTTGGGTTTCGATGACCGGCATTGTCCGGGGTGGCCTCGAATCGGGAAGGGGCGAGCTTGCTTCCAGACTCTTGTGAGAAAGATAAGCCCTCATATCCCTTGGGAAGTTCGTCGGCCCGAAGGACCTCGGTCCGGTTCTGATCTGTCTCCTCAGGAGTGGCCGCTTCATCGAGAATCGCTGAATCGGTTTCAGCGGAGGGAGCCGGGAACGCAGGGAGTTCATGCTCTGTCGGCTCTGGTTCGTATGGTGATCGAGGAGGTTTTGAGGGGGCTTCAAAGGTTGAGGGTGTCGTCTCCGAATCAGGAATCAGCAGATTGTCTGGTGGATCGGACGTCGGCGGCTGGGGTGGGTCACTTCCTTCCGGGTGTGGAGTCGGAACGGGATTAATTGAGGGTCGTTCGGAGAACTTCTCCGGGGGCCTTTTGTTCAGCCAGTCAAAATTGGGGGATGAATCGGATCCACTCATGTCTTGCATCTTCGTTGGGATCGGACGCTCGTCAACATGGCAGGGCGACCTTTTTCAGGACCAGCTCAATTTCAAGAGGGCTCCGCATCAGATCGGACTGCGGGGGAACCATCCTTTTCGGGTACAGTGTTCAACCAATGGGATCAGTTCCTGCAAAGGACCTTGAACCAGCCATGGATCCGGCATCCATGTTAATGGGCCAAAGACCGGGACATCCGTAAAGGAACCGAGCAATTGGGGATTGGTCTCCCGACTTTCATCTTCGTCGGATTGCACGGGATTCACAACTACACCGCACAAAGTCAGCCCCCGTGATTGAATGGATTCAATGGTGAGCAGGGTGTGACTCACCATCCCCAGCCGGTTTGCGGAGACAAGTAAGACGGGAAAACCCAGATCGGTGGCCAACTCCGCGACGGTCTCTGAATCCGTGACTGGGGCTCGCCAGCCACCCGCCCCTTCGATCAGAAGAAGATCGACGTTGTCTCTCCAGATGTCCACTCCCCGGCGAAGCTGACCTGCATCCACCGCTCTCCCTTCCCGGGCAGCAGCGACCGGAGGGGCCAGTGGAGCAATGAATTGCTGCGGGCAGATCCACTCCGCAGGGAATTGATTGTCCAGCGCCGCAGAGAGCTGTGCCACATCGGGCCAGAAGACTCCTTTCGGGGAATCGGAGGTCACTTCCGCACCGGAGCAGACCGGCTTGTAGATCCCCACGCGAATTCCGCGTTCTCTCAGGCAGCGTGCCAGCAGACAGGTGACGTGGGTCTTCCCGACGGAGGTGTCGGTTCCGGTGACAAAGATTCCGTTCATGGAGCCGATGTCCCTTCATTCTGAGAAGACGATCTGGACTCGTTCCGGGCCAGTTTTGGATCTCGATCTTGAGGGCGTCCCGGCGTGATCGATTTGTAAAGTCGCAACAGTCCCAGCAGGAGGACCAGCAGTCCGACGGACATCCCTGCCACAATCAACATGGCAATGGGGTCTCCAAAGAATCGGCGAATGGCAAACGTGGAAAGACGATCGTGAGGATTCGATTCCGCGAGTGAAAACTCCGCCATCCAGATCCATTTCCAAGTAAACAGGACGATGAGAGCCGCCAGTGCCAGAAACGGACCATAGGGAAGTGCCGCACGGTTTCCTCGTAGTCGCTCAACACCACCAATCCCCAGTGCCAGAACCGGAGCCAGTAGCGTAACGACTACGGCGGGTTGCCAGCCCATGTAAGCACCGACCATTGCCATCAGCAGTACGTCACCGGAACCGAGTGCGTTCATCCCGAGAATCCACGATCCCAGCCAGCGGATGCACCATGTCAAAACAATGCCGCAGATCATCCCTGAGACGCTCCACGCCAATCCATGTAGATGCGGGTAAGCGGACAGCCATGCCGGGAGATAAGGTCCAGCGAGTTGGGGAATTTCCTGATTCCAGTCGACCCAGACGTGGGCCAGCTGAAAATCTCCTGATACGAATGCCCCCAGCAGGGCAATGATGATTCCCAGTTTGCAGGTCCAGTCGAGAATCAGATAGCTCCGCATGTCCGTCGCGGTGATGATCAGCAACAGCGAGATCAGCGTCAGGTGATAGACGACGCGAGCCTCTTTCCAGAACGTCTGCGGAAGAACGTCCGGTGTGCTTTGCCACCCCCATGCGAGGGTTGTCCAGACAAAGAGTCCCCCAAGTATCGCACCAATGACGCCGAAAGCCCGGGGCCATCGTCCAGGGGCTAGTTCGAGATCACGCATCGCCTTGCGGGTCCCGAATCCGGTGGCAAGTCCGGTGAGCACTCCCAGCACGGGGGCCATCACAATGAGCGGCAGGTGAAACATCAGATGAGTGAAAGGGTGATGGTGGGTGAACCAGATCGAGAGAAGGCAGAGGACGCTCCGCTCCGTTGAATCAAACCAGTTTCAAGTCTTCGTAAATCGCCGAAATGATGTCCCGGAATCGTTGGTTATGTAGATCATCTCCCGGCATCCCGTTCGCAACGGCCGTCAGCACCAGTTTTCGTTCGGGATCGGCGAATCCAATACTCGATTGCGATCCTCCATGCCCGAAGGAGTTTTCTGAAGCATAACGTCCAAACCCGTAGGGGACCGTCTCTGCTCCGTAACGATTTGAGTTCACAATCATTCCGAGTCCGAAATCGACGGTGTGCTGAAAGGTGGCGTCAAACTCCCCAACGCGGGTCCGTGTCGTCATCAATGCGATGGATTCTGCCTCCAGAACCGGAATGCCACTTTCGCTGACCCCTCCGCGCAGCATCATCTCGTAGAAGCGGGCCAGATCCCGAATCGGGCCGCGGAGACTCCCTCCGGGGGCACAGTGGCGGCAGTAGAGTTCGGTGTTGGTCTCTGCAGGGGAGAGAACCCCCTCTTTCGAGACGTAGGTGTGTCCGAGCCGGGGACGAATGTCCTCCATCCTCTCTTCCGGGACCACCATCCAGGTGTCCCACATCCCCAGCGGTTCCAGCAACTCCTGTCGGACAATCTGATCAACGGAACGTTCCTGAAGATCGATTCGCTGAAGGATTTCCCCAAGGATAAACCAGCTCCGGGCGGGATCATAAGCACTTCTCAGTCCATCACCGCGGTCGCGACGGGTCCCGGATGTACAGATTTTCTCGATAATCTCCTGCCAGGACCGGCGCGGCCATCCGGTTGCGATCGGCTTCAAGGCTCCGATATGAGTCAGCAGGTCCTTGATGGTGATCTGTTCTTTTCCTGCTGCGGCAAACTCCGGAATAATCTTGCTGACAGGCTGATCAAGGTTGAGTTGTCCCAGTTCCACTCGTTGAAGAATGACCGCAGCGGTGATGGGTTTTCCCGCACTCAGCCAGGGAAGAATGGTCTCCGTGGAGAGGGGACGCCCGGGAGCATCTTCCCCAATCGCAGCATCGACAATGGGCTGAAAGTCCTGGGAAATGAACAGTTGAACCCCCCAATGCAGTCCGTTTTGAATTCCCTGCTGAATCAGTTGAGTTGCACGGGGAAGCAGTTCCTCAATGGGGGCGGTCATCGTGGTGGAACCTGAAATGGCAGGGCGAGTATATGCCGTTGGATGAGTGAAGGAGAAACCGAATGTGCCGGGAATCAGTCGTCAGTAGAAACGCTGATGGTCTCGGTGATTTCGATTGACT
>CALLWY010000124.1 GCA_938015865.1 uncultured Planctomicrobium sp. | reverse complement strand
TTTTCATCGTTCTCGCTCTGGTGGCATGGGGAGTGTCGATCCGGGAAGTCGAGGTCGATGGCCACATGAGGCTGACCTTCCACTACCGGTGGGAGACGCCCCGTTCCGAAAAACTCAAGGAATTTCGGGCTCATTCCGCTCTCCCGTCCGGGAAAGACTGGAGTCAGGTTCCTGTGCCCGAGCTTCAGCCGGAAGACATCCCCGCCTATCGGGGAATCCACCGTGATGGGCAGGTGACCGGCCCGGAGATTCGAACCGACTGGAACACTCATCCCCCGGTCGAGCTATGGCGACATCCGGTGGGCGGAGGATATGCCTCCGTATCAATTGTCGATGAGTTTCTCGTCACGCTGGAACAGCGGGAAGAGAATGAAGCAATCGTCTGTTACGAGACCTCCACCGGAGCGGAAATCTGGTCCTATGAATACCCGGCCCGGTTTTTCGAAGCGATGGGAGGCCCCGGCCCCCGATCCACCCCGACCATCGAGGGGGATCGGGTCGTGACTCTGGGGGCGTGCGGGGATCTGCACTGCGTCGACCTTCGATCGGGCACGCCCAACTGGCACGTGAACGTTCTTCAACAGTTTCAGCTTGGGAACACCGACTGGGGGATGACGTCGTCCCCTCTTGTTGACGAGGAACGCGTCGTCGTGAATGTCGGCGGGAGTGCCGGCAATGGGCTGGCGGCATACGAAATCAAAACCGGCAAACTGATCTGGCAGACGGACGGGCTATCCCCCGCGGTTATCCCGTCAACCGGATTCAAAACCGGGAACGAGGCGATTCCGGCCGGATCGGTTCCCAAAGCGGTCCCCGGGTATGCTTCCCCTCAGCTCTCGGAAATCGCGGGCAAACGACTCATCCTTAACCTGGATGGAACCGCCCTCAACGCCTACGAACCGGAGACCGGAAAACGGCTCTGGTCGTTTCCATTTGAAAACGGTCCAAAGGTGAACGTTGCCCAGCCGATCGTTTTCGAGGATGGGCGCGTCTTTCTTTCTGCCAGCTACGACGTCGGCTCGAAGATGATTCGGGTCTCCTTTCAGGACGACAACTGGAACGTCGAAGAACTCTGGGCCAACCGGAATCTTCGCTGCAAGTTCACCAGCCCGGTTCTTGTGAACGGCCTGATTTACGGACTTGACGAAGGGATTCTGGTCTGCCTTGATCCGGAGACAGGGAAACGTCTCTGGAAGGGGGGACGCACCGGACTGCGAGGGCGATACGATCATGGGCAACTGATCACGACGCACAGTCTCATTCTCGCTCTGACCGAAAATGGGCAGGCTGTTCTTGTCCAACCAGATCGGGAGAAGCTGGTCGAACTGTCGTCGATGAGAGTCCTTTCGGAAGGACGAAACTGGAATCCTCTTGTCTTGTGCCGGGGACGCCTCTTTGTTCGAAATGCGTCCGAAATGGCCTGTTACGACCTCCCTGCCCGTTGAGGAGGTCGCAGCGTCCGAAGCACAGGGGAAATGACCAGACCGCGAGTTTTGGTCGTCCTCTTTCTAAAGAAGTTTTCCCTTCTCAAAAGTGCGAGAGTTCTCTCTCAATTGAAAACAATGACTGGCATGCCTCTTTGAAGTCGATACGATGCGAGAGTCAGATAAACCAGACTGACAAACCGATGATTGTCCCTCCTTCCCATCCCGATGGCTCGCCCGAGCAAGCGGGGTCCTTCCGTCCGGTCAACGGCTGATCACTCTTCGTACTGTTCTCCTTCGTGCGGTGCGTGAGCCCCCCTTCCGGCCTGTCAGACCAGAATCGATCGAAGGAACCAGAAGAACTCCGAATGCAACCTCCGTCTGGAGAGTTTTGCCGGGAATCGAACGGAAACAGCGGGGACGCAACAGTGTCGAAACGGGATTCTCTTCATTCATCCTCACGGAAGATGTGATTCATGCAGAATGTGCTCACCCTGATCCTCGCAGGCGGAAAAGGAACTCGCCTGGAGCCGTTGACGAACGATCGGGCCAAACCGAGTGTGCCGTTCGGGGGAACGTATCGCATCATCGATTTCCCGCTGTCCAATTGCCTGAACAGTCACCTGCGACGGGTGCTGGTTCTGACTCAATACAAAGCCGCCAGCCTGGACCGTCATATCCGGCAGGGATGGCATTTTCTCTGTCGGGAGTTAGGGGAATTCATCGATGTGCTCCCTCCCCAGCAACGACTCGGAGAGCACTGGTACCGCGGCACAGCGGATGCGGTCTACCAGAACATCTATACCATTGAACAATACGCGCACGACCACATTCTGATCCTGTCGGGAGACCATATTTACAAGATGGATTACTCCCAGATGGTGGCTGACCATATTCGCAATGACGCGGACTGCACGATCGCCTGTATTCCCGTGAGTCTGGAAGAGGGAAAGGCTTTCGGAGTGATGGGAGTCGATGACAACTTCCGGGTCCACACCTTTGTCGAAAAGCCGGAAAATCCGTTTCCCATTCCGGGTGATCCGGACCGCTGCCTTGCGTCGATGGGGATCTATATTTTCAAGGCAGGGTTTCTGATGAATGAACTCTGCCGTGATGCGACCGTACAGGAGAGTCATCATGACTTCGGGAAAGACATCATCCCGGCGATCATTCACTCTCATAAAGTTCAAGCCTTCCCGTTCCACGATCGCAACACAGGCCGCGAGTATTACTGGCGGGACGTAGGAACTCTGGACTCGTATTATGAAGCCCAGATGGACCTCGTGGCGGTCGAGCCGCTGCTGAACCTGTACGACTACACCTGGCCGATTCGGGGATACCACCCCCCTCTCCCTCCCCCCAAGTTCGTGTTTGCCGATGAGGACTCAACGCCTGCGCGCGTCGGTCATGCACTGGACAGCATTGTCTGTTCGGGGTGTATTCTCTCGGGAGGAACGGTTCGCAGGTCGATCCTCTCCCCTAACGTGCGGATCAACAGCTGGTCCGAAGTGGAGGACTCCATCCTGTTCGAAGGGGTGAATGTCGGCCGCCATTCCCACCTGAAACGAACGATCGTTGACAAGGGGGTCCAGATCCCTCCTCATACCCAAATCGGGTTTGATCCCGAACAGGATCGGGCACGCGGGTTGACGGTGACCGAATCCGGAATCACTGTTGTTCCCAAGTGGCACACGTTCGACGAATAGCGATGATTCCGTTTCCTCCGCCCGGGTTCCCCATCCGGACAGAGGAACTTCGCGAACCACTGCACTGCAACCAGGCGAACAGAAACCAGACTGTTAGAGACATCCGATCGACGTCGGAACGATCCATCGTGAAAGGAGGTTTTCTTGGGCCTCGTTCAGCGTGTCAGCAATGTTCCCCGCTCGGTCATGCAACTGGCGCAGCGACGAAAGTTCCATCGGCGGACGTCTCCCGGAGCGGCCCCCGGAACACTCGTCTCGGACAGTACCAAGCATCCCACCCGCTTCGGTTTCATGCTCTATGGGGATGGAGAGCTGATCGAAAAGCGTCTGAAACGGGTCGAAGACATTCCTCACCCACGATCGGGGCAAGTTCTCTGGCTGGATGTCAACGGTCTGGCCGATGCGAAGGTCATCGAAGCCATCGGGCAGCGATTCGGTCTGCACCCGCTGGCACTGGAAGACGTGCTCCACATCCATCAGCGAGCCAAAGCGGAAGAGTATCCCGACTACCTGTTTATTGTAGCGAGGATGCTACAGGACAATTCGCCGCAGATCACTGAACAGGTCAGTATTTTCCTTGGCTCCAACTATGTCATTACCCTGCAGGAGGACCCGGGAGATTGCTTTGACATTATCCGTCAGCGCATCCGGCAGAAGGGACGGATTCAAAGTCGGGGTGCCGACTATCTGGTTTATGGATTGCTGGATGCCATCATCGACGCCTACTTCCCCCGTCTGGAAAAGATCGGGGCTGAGATCGACCGCATCGATGAAGAAATCACCAAAGAAGGGGGACGGGCCCATACAGCCCGTCTCCACGAAATTCGCCGGGAACTGGTCCTGCTGCGGAAGATCCTCTGGCAGCACCGTGATGCCCTTGGTTCTCTTGTCCGGCAGGACACTCCCCTGATCAGCCCGGAATCACAGATTTATCTGCGAGACTGTCTGGATCACATTGTCCAGCTGATGGACGCTTCTGATACAGACCGGGAGTCCTGCATTGGCCTGCAGGAACTGTATCTGGCAGAGTTGAGCCAACGCACCAATGATATCATGCGGGTCCTGACATTGATGTCGACCCTGTTCATGCCCATGACCTTCATCGCGGGTGTCTACGGGATGAACTTTCACCCGGACACATCCCCGTGGAATATGCCGGAACTGAACTGGTATTACGGCTACCCCTTTTCACTGTTGCTGATGGGACTCTGCGGAATCGGAATGATGACCTTCTTCTGGATCCGCGGCTGGTTTCACCGCTGAATCGATTCCGGGTCACCATGCCAGAGACAGAGCCCCAACCTGCTCTCCACCGGGTGATACAGACCATGAAGAGCAGGTACCGGAACGGCAACTCTGCTGTTACTGCTTCGGTGGGAGGGCTTTTCTCGCGACTCCCGTTTCGACAGCGACTCGAGCCACCGTCTCCGCGACAGCTGTCGCCACCCGACGGTCAAAGACGCTCGGAACGACGTAATCTTCATGCAGCTCATTTTCGGAGATGATCTCCGCAATCGCATTTGCAGCAGCAACCTTGATCGCTTCATTCACCTCTTTCGCCCGGACATCCAGCAGACCGCGAAAAAGACCGGGGAAACAGAGGACATTGTTGATCTGGTTGGGATAATCGGACCGACCAGTCGCCATGACCCGAACCAGTTTGCCGACCTCCTCCGGGGTGATTTCCGGATCAGGATTGGCGAGGGCAAAGACGATTGGGTCCTTTGCCATTTTTCTGACATCATCAACCTTCAGTGCCCCAGCGACGGAGACACCGATAAAGACGTCTGCCCCCTGAATCACTTCAGACAAACTTCCGGAGAGGTTTTCGGCATTGGTGTGCTCCGCGAGCCAGACCTTCAGCGAGTTCATTTTATCCGTGCGGCCATTGTGAATGGCTCCGGCGGTATCACAGACAATCATCTGTGTCACCCCGACGGAGAGGAGCAGTTTGGCGATCGCCACACCCGCTGCTCCGGCTCCGTTAATGACCACGCGGATCTCTTCCATCGACTTCCCGACCACCTTGAGCGCGTTCTTCAGCGCTGCCAGGACAACGATGGCTGTCCCATGCTGGTCATCGTGAAAGACGGGAATATCGAGTTCCGCCTCAAGTCTGTCTTCGATTTCTACACATCGCGGGGAGGAGATGTCTTCCAGATTGATCCCCCCGAACGTAGGGGCGAGCAGCTTCACTGTCCGGATAATCTCTTCGACATCCTGAGTTTCCAGACAGATGGGAAAGGCATCGACCTTGCCAAATTCCTTGAACAGCAGGGCCTTCCCTTCCATGACCGGCATCGCTGCTCGAGGGCCGATATTTCCCAGCCCCAGAACAGCAGACCCGTCACTGACGACAGCGATCGTGTTCCGTCGAATGGTCAGATTGAACGAGGCGTCGGAATCTTCCGCAATCGCCCTGCAAATCCGGGCGACTCCCGGGGTATATGCCATCGAGAGATCATCGCGTGTTTTCAGCGGGACACGGGGGGTCACTTCGATTTTCCCCCCCAGGTGCATTAGGAAGGTCCGGTCCGAAACATTGACG